>JBBQRJ010000001.1:0-39854 GCA_038214955.1 Aggregatilineales bacterium
GATAGAGAGGGGTTCAACGAGTGCTAATCGACGCTCAAGGAAATCCCATCCGAGGTGGAACAGACTCAAATCACGCCGGTCAGAGCGGTGAACCTCGTTCGTGAGCTGGTAGGTGATGACATGTTCGTCCAGCGCGATCAACCACAGGTAGAGCAGGCAAACGGCGAGGGTCAAGCGGGACAGGCGGAGAAAATGGCGCAAATGGCTGGACTCGAGTTCAAAACCATGCTTTTTCATGTCGCCAAACATCTCCTCAATCCACATGCGCCGACGGTAGAGACGCAGCACCGCACGTGGGTCAAGCAAATAGGTCGCCAAATACTAGGGTTTGGCTTTGCCAACTTGCCAGAACAAGACCAGATGGGTGGGATAGGGGCTGGTTTGGGTTAACAGCAAGCTGTGGGGGCTACTTTGAGTATCTGAGGGGAAAACTGCATTTTACGCTGTCCGTCGATAGTCGTGATGCAGTCCGCCGAGTACGGGAAACGCGGTGATTTGCCCGCTTGGTGCTGGCGCAGAACCTAGGCTCGTCGAAGGAATTGGCACCTGTCCAGAGATGCCTTGATGCGGTCGCGCAATGTTGAAATAGACAACAAACTCTTTGATCACACGGTGCAAGTGACGCTCGTTCAGAACGATGATGTGATCCAAACATTCGCGGCGTACACTCCCTCGAAAGCGTTCACACGCAGCATCAACGGGGCGATGCTCGCCGTCGATTCATCGTAAATAAAGCTATTAGTATTAACTTTTGGAAGAGTTAAACTTATATGAAAATACGAGGTTAATTCGCCCTTAATGGTAAATTGCGCCAACTTTTCATATAATGGTCTCTTTAATTCCAGAATGTATTGTCAATTGAATAGTCTATGAGGTGATGGATACTGGTGGTATCGCTTATTGTTGCCGTATTCGCTCCCGCAATTGCGGCGCTGCTGCTGCTAACGCCGCTTCGCAAACGTCCATCGTGGGTTGCACTTGTCCCCGGCGGCTTGTTCCTGTATTTTCTCGCGCAAATTGGCATTCCTTCACAGTTTTTTGTCCCGTGGGTGCCATCTTTGGGCGTAAATCTGAGCTTCCAGCT
This sequence comes from Aggregatilineales bacterium, assembly GCA_038214955.1. Classification (GTDB taxonomy): domain Bacteria; phylum Chloroflexota; class Anaerolineae; order Aggregatilineales; family Phototrophicaceae; genus Flexifilum. Next base: position 1,085 of record JBBQRJ010000001.1, read on the forward strand.
TGATGGGTTAGCGCTGTTGTTCACCTTGATCATCACAGGGATCGGGACACTTGTTTTGCTCTATACCAGCGCCTACTTTGATGAGCGCGAAGATGCTGCCCGTTTTAGCGCGTATACGTTGATCTTCATGACGGCGATGCTCGGTATCGTCACCAGTGCCAACTTGATCCTGATATTTGTTTTCTGGGAGATCACGAGCCTAACGTCGTATCTGCTCATCGGGTTTAACCATGATGATGAGGCTGCGCGAAGCGGGGCGCGTCGGGCGTTGATCGTCACAGGGGGTGGCGGACTCGCGTTGATGGCGGGACTGCTGCTGCTAGGGTTGATCGGCGGTTCGTTCGAGATGACAGAACTGCTTGGTCAAGGGGAAGCCATTCGCGGACATAGCCTTTATACCCCGATGCTGCTGCTGATTCTGGCGGGGGCATTTACCAAAAGCGCCCAGTATCCGTTTCATTTCTGGCTTCCGGGCGCGATGGCAGCGCCAACCCCCGCCAGCACCTATTTGCACTCTGCAACGATGGTCAAGGCGGGCGTATTTCTGCTGGCACGCTTGAGCGGTTTGCTCAACGATACGCCTTTATGGGAAGGGTCGCTGCTCATTGTCGGGCTGGTCACGTTCATTTATGGTGGACTGGTGGCACTGCGCCAAACCGACCTGAAAGCCATTCTCGCCTACAGCACGGTAAGCTGGTTGGGTGCTTTGGTCGCGGTGCAAAGTTCAAACAGCGAATACGCGGCTGTCGCGTTTGCGGTGGGCGTGCTGGCGCACGCACTGTATAAAGCGGCGCTGTTCCTGACAGCGGGCAGCGTGGATCACGGCGTCGGCACCCGTGACATTCGACAGTTGGGCGGCTTGTTCCGCGTCATGCCGTTCACTTTTGCTGGCGCGTTGATCGCCGTGATCAGTATGGCGGGGATTCCGCCTCTGTTGGGCTTCCTGTCGAAAGAACTGCTCAAGGCGGCGTCGTTGTATGAGGGTCAACCGGATGCCTTTCTGGTGATCTTTCCCGTCGCGGCGGTGATCGGGTCGGCGCTCACGGTGACGGTGGCGCTGCGTTTTCTATGGGATACATTCATCCGTCAGCCAGCGGCAGACGCGCATCATCACGCGCATGAAGTAAGTCCACTGATGTGGATCGGGGCGCTCGTACTCGGTGTACTTACGCTTTTGCTGCCGCTTACGCTCAGTACAAGTCTCGACCCGCTGATCGGATCAGCAGTCGATGCGATTCGCCATGAACATAGCGAAATCCATCTGCATCTGTTCGAGGGGATCACGGTGCCTCTGATCATGAGCGTGATCTCGATCACACTCGGCATTATTTTGTTCTTTGCCCGAACGCGACTGATCGCATTCTTACTACGGCTGCCTGAATTGAATCCAACAGTGGTTTATCAATGGCTGTTCTATCGTGCCTTGCCCGATGGCGCGGCGTGGATGACCACACGGTTGCAAAACGGGCGTTTGCATTTCTACCTGCTGGTTGTGATGGGATCGGTCATTTTCCTCACTGGGGCGTTACTGCTGCTAGGGCAAGTCAATCTGATCAACGAAGAAAGTTTCATGAACTTTGACCCGATTGCGGCAGTCGTATGCGTTCTGCTGATAGCGGGGGCGATCACAGGGGTTGTTGTTCCCACGCGCTTAAGTGCTATCGCTATTCTAGGGATTGAGGGCGCACTGCTGTCGCTGTTGTTCGCATTGTTTGGTGCGCCCGATCTCGCCTTCACCCAACTGATGATCGAAGCGGTGACGCTTGTGCTGTTCGTGCTGGCGTTCCATTTCTTGCCGAATACGTTCGATACCAAACTGAGCCGTGTCACCGCTGGCATTGACATTTTGTTTGCCGCCGCCGCCGGACTTACTGTGACGATCCTCATTTTAGCGGCGAACGCAAACACCATTGGCGAGTCGATCAGCGGTTGGTATCTGGAAAATGCCGAATCCGTCGGGCATGGACATAATGTTGTCAACGTAATCCTTGTCGATTTTCGCGGATTGGATACACAGGGTGAAATTGTCGTCTTGATCATCGCTGCGATTGGCGTGACGGCACTGCTGCGGTTGCGCCCGTCGGATCAAGCACGGGGTAAACATTTAACCTTAGAAGTAGAAAAAGTCATCCTGCCGCCTGTAGAGGCAGATGTGAGTATCAAAGTGGAGGAGTCATGACTCAATCGATCTTCTTCCGGTTTTTAGCGCGGCTCATGATGCCTGTGCTGATCCTGTTTTCGCTCTTTCTGCTCCTACGCGGGCATAACGCGCCGGGCGGGGGGTTTGTCGGTGGGTTGGTGGGGGCGGGCAGCATCGTTATGATGACTCTTGCTTATGGCGCGGATGAAGTGCGCCAGCGTCTGCGAATCGATTTTCGCCGCGCTATGTTCTACGGGCTGGGCACTGCACTCATCGCAGGGTTAATCGGGCTGGTGGTCGGCGCAGCATTCCAAGAGGCTTACTGGTGGACTCCATTCTTTCGAGGCATTGGCAGACTAGAAATCAGTACACCGCTGTTGTTTGACATTGGTGTGTATATCGTCGTCTTTAGCGTGACTTCAGCGATTGTGATGGACATGGCGGAAGAAGGGGAACGGGAGGATCACTGATGCTGATCATTTTTGCGATTACGGCGGGTGTGGTGTTCGCCTGTGGTGTTTACTTGATGCTGCGCCGCAGCATGGTACGGCTGATCATTGGGTTATCACTGCTCACCTACGCCGTAAACCTGCTCATTTTCTCGGTGGACGATTTAAGCACCCGCGCCGCACCGATCATTGATGCCGTTTCCGAAGAACAGATGGCAGACCCACTGCCACAGGCGCTGATCCTTACGGCAATTGTGATCAGCTTTGGGATGCTGGCGTTCTCGCTCGCGCTGGCGTATCGTGCCAGCCAAGCCGCGCAAACGGATAATATCGACGTGCTGCAAAGCACAGATCGGGATATGTAACATGCAGCAGTTCATTGTGCTGCCGTTGATCATCCCGCTGTTGATGGCGCTTACTGCCCTGGCACGGTTGCGCTCGTTTCGCCGCCGCCTCGCGCTGATCGGCGCGCTGGCAAATCTGTTAGCCTGCATTGCGCTGCTGATCATTACTGAAACGGGAAATATTCAAGTCTCGCAGATGGGTGGTCATCCTGCGCCTTACGGAATCTCCCTCGTCGTTGACCCATTGAGCGCGATGATGCTGACTATCACGGCGATCATCCTATTCACAAGTGTGATCTACTCAAGAACAGCCATCGATGCCAACCGCGAACGGTTTAACTATTACCCATTGCTCGGATGTTTACTGCTTGGCATCAACCTTGCGTTTATGACGGGCGATCTGTTTACGCTGTATGTTGCTTTCGAGATCATGTTGATGTCGTCGTTCGTTTTGCTCACGCTGGGCGGTGAACGAGGACAGCTTGAGGGTGGGTTGAAATACGTGATCCTCAACGTAGTTGGATCGACGGTGTTTTTGATTGCAGTGGGATTGACCTATGCAGTCGCTGGAACGCTGAACCTTGCCGATCTCGCGCAGCGGTTGGCAGGGGTGGTACCAGAATCACGCGACATGACAACGGTTCTCGCGGGGCTGTTTTTGCTTGCGTTCGGAATCAAAGCGGCGATTTTCCCGCTGTTTTTCTGGCTGCCCGCCTCGTATCACACGCCGCCAATTGCGATCACAGCGCTGTTTGGCGGCTTGCTGACCAAAGTTGGCGTTTACTCGATGTGGCGCGTACTCGTGATGGTTTTCCCGAATGAACTTGTCGTGCTGCAACCGCTCCTACTCGCGCTTGCCATGCTCACGATGATCACGGGGGTGTTGGGGGCAGTGGCGCAAATGGAACTGCGGCGTTTGCTCTCATTTCACATCATCAGCCAGATTGGTTACTTGCTCATGGGGACAGCACTGCTGACGGAAGCAGGATTAGCAGGCGCTGTCTTTTTCATGATCCATGTCATTCTGGCGAAAACGGCGCTGTTCTACATCAGCGGTATTGTTTATGAAGCGCAAGGCAGCTATGACCTTAAGAAATTGGGCGGGATGCGAAAAATGCATCCGGGTGTGGCGCTGTTGTTCTTGCTCGCGGCATTCTCGCTGGCAGGTCTGCCGCCGTTGTCCGGCTTCTGGGCAAAACTACTGCTGATCCGTGCCGCACTGGAAATCGGACAGTATGGTGTGGTTGCTGTTGCGCTGGTAGTGAGTCTCTTAACGATGTATTCGATGGTCAAGATATGGAACGAGGCATTCTGGAAACCGCCCGCAGCAGGTCGTGCCGCCGCGATGCTCACGCGTGATGATCGTCGCAGTTTGTTTTTCCCCGCTTCCGTTCTGGTGATCCTGATCGTCATCGTCGGGCTGTTCGCAGAACCTATGATTCGCCTATCGTCGCAAGCAGCACGCTCGATCATCGAACCTGGCGTGTACATCGAAAGCGTGCTGGTCGAGAACGGAGACGGTGAATGACGTACTTCTTGGTCAATATCATTCTGGCGTTTCTGTGGGCATCGTTTCAACAGTTTCGCCCGCTCGATGTCGTGGTCGGTTTTGCCCTTGGATACGGGATCATCTGGCTCACCCGTGATTGGCTTGGTGAAGATGCGAGTCGCTATATCCAGCGCGTCCCGACGTTTTTGCGATTCTTGGGCTACTACCTGTCCGAATTGACAACATCAACTCTGGACGTAGTGAAAGCCTTATTTCGGGATCAAACGACGCTGCGTCCAGGGATTGTCGCTTTCCCCCTAGAAGCACAAACAGAACTCGAAATTGTGCTTCTCAATAACTTGTTGGCCTTGACTCCAGGTACGCTGGGTGTCGATTTGTCGCCCGATCAAAAAACGCTTTACATCCATTTTCTTGATGTTCCAGATGCGGATTCAGCACGAATGCGAATTCGTAATGGCTTAGAACGGCGCTTGTTGGAGGTGCTGCGATGACGACTATTCTCATGCTCGTTCAATGGGTGCTGCTGTTGTCGCTGGTCTTGGTCACCGTGCGCTTGCTGCGCGGTCCGTCATTGGCGGATAGGGCAGTCGCGTCGGATCAATTGGCGCTGCGGGTCGTCGCCCTGATTGTGGTTCACAGTATGGAGTCCGATCAACCCTTCTTGATCGATCTTGTGATCGTGACGGCTATCGTCGGGTTTCTAAGTTTGGCAGTTATCGGCATCTACATTGAGCGGATCGTTCGCAGCAAAAAGCAAGACGAGCTAGGAGACGTGCTATGAACCTTACAAATCTGGTTATTGGAATTCTGCTCCTGCTCGGGGCGTTGATCATGCTGCTCTCGTCGGTGGGCTTACTCCGCTTTGGCGATGTGTTTCTCCGAATGCACGCCAGCACGAAAGCAAGTACGCTGGGAATTGGCTTTATCATGGTTGGGGTTGCACTTTATTTTGGAGACGCGCTCTTGACGATCAAACTCATCGCATTAGCAGTCATCTATTTCTTCACTGCGCCGATAGGTGCCCAAGTGCTGGCGAGTGCGGCTCACATTGCGCGTGTGCCTATGGTCAAAGAGACGTGGATCGATGAATTGAACGAGCGTTGAGCAAAGGTCGCACGGCGCGAAAAATACATCTGCAGGGAATCTTCAGGTAGCCTCTCGAAAATACTCGTGAAGGATACCTGTCGGGGCTAATTTGCGTATCTGAAGGAGAAATTACGTTTTACGCAGCTCGGCGATAGTCATATGCAACCCTGTGCTGGCTACTTAATGAATCTGAGGGAGAAAACCGGGATCAGGCGGTTCGTCGATAGTGGCTGAGAAAACGTTGCTAGGTAACGCCCTGCCGGGCACGTTGTGGGGCAGGGGGAATACGGTATCGCTTGAGGACATTCCGTACCGTGTTGGGATCCACGACATGACCCAACTTCAGCAGTTCGCCGCTCATTCTCGAGTACCCCCAACGCGGGTTCTCCTTCGCCATCTGAACGATCAGCTTCTGCAAGGGGTCCGCTAAGCGAGGACATCCCGGTTTTGCCCGACGGCGGAAGGTCCACTTGCGTCGTACAAGTTCACGGTGCCAGCGCAGAACGGTTTCGGGACGAAAGATCAACGAGAGAACCGCGCTGAAAAGACAGCAGTACCAACAGTAGCAAAAGGTTGAGCAGTAGGGAAACGTCGAACATAAGCACCCAGGACTCGGTAAACTGTGAAATTCAGACTCCGAATCCTATGGGAATGTCCTAGCTGGTCAAATGTGAATTCTCAACGGTTTATGTGGGCAGTACCTGGGCAGTACCATCGAGGAATTGAGCGCTATTACGGGGAAAACTATGTTCGAATGTGATCTAATCCTTCCCCGGGTTTGTTAATGGTTTGCTTCGCCCCACAAAGTTATACTAGAATAGAGGGTAGATCACGGAAATTTCATCTTTAATAAATGAGGTTGTTTCATGACACGCAGTACATACCCTGCAAATATCATTGCGAAACGTTACACCTCGATGAGCAAATTGGGCGCTGGCGGAATGGGCAGCGTGTTTCGTGTGGTTGACCGTTTGACGGGCAACCATGTAGCGCTAAAGCAGGTGGCAGTCAAAACATCTGCGCTACATATGCAGGATGACCTGTCGATGCATGTTGCGCTCAGTCATGAGTTTCAAACACTGGCGGCGCTTCGCCATCCGAATGTCATTGGCGTTTTAGATTACGGGTTTGAAAATTTGGCGGACGGCTTACAGCCCTTTTTCACCATGGCGCTGGTTGAGGGCGGGCGAACACTGCGCGAAGCCAGCCTTAACCGCCCGTTTGACGAAAAGATCAAGCTGCTGGTGCAGGTGCTGCAAGCCCTTGTCTATGTTCACCGACAAAACATCATTCATCGTGACCTAAAACCGGAGAATGTGCTGGTCACCCCCAACGACGTAGTGAAGATGCTGGATTTTGGTTTAGCAACCTCATTCGGGGAGACCAACAGCGGGGAACTCGTTGGCACGGTCTACTATATGGCGCCTGAACTGTTTTTAGGACACGCCCCCAGCAAAGCCAGCGATTTATATGCTGTCGGGGTCATGGCGTATGAAATGCTGGTGGGGCAGCATCCCTATGACGCCGACAACAACTTCAAACTCATTCAGAATATGCAGACAAGCGAACCGAACTTTGATCTTGTCGATGAGGTGTTCAAAAGTCACTACGCCGACGAAAAAACCTCGACAGCTTCAACATCATCAGAAGAAGTGACGACGGATGTAGTGGGCGGGAAGTCCACGATTTTGCTCACGCAGGTCGAACAAAGTCAAGCGAACGAACTGATACGAAGCAACCCCATCTCCTACACGAACTCGCTTAGTTACGTGCTTCGGCGGCTGCTTTCCAAAGACCCTGCCTATCGCTATAACGATGCACAGGAAACCCTGCATGACCTCAGTCAGATTATCGGTATTGATTTGAATACCTCGATGCTCGGTCTGCAAGATAGTTTCTTGCACGCTGCCCGTTTTGTCGAGCGGGATGTAGAACTCAATCGGCTGTCGAATGCGCTGGCGCAAGCACGGATGGGACAAACCAGTTTATGGTTCATTGGCGGTGAAAGCGGCGTTGGTAAATCGCGCTTGCTCGATGAATTCCGTACCGCTGCCATGATCCAAGGCGCACTGGTACTGCGCGGTCAAGCTGAGGTGGATGGTGCTAATCCGTATCAAATCTGGCGCGAACCACTGCGCCGTCTGCTGCTGACCATTGATCCTTCCGCGCTCGCCACCGTCGATCTCAGTGTATTAAAACAGCTTGTGCCGGACCTCGATTCACTGCTCAACTTGACCGTCCCCGACGCTCCTTTGCTCACGGGGGTCGATGGCGAACAACGTTTGAACACGGCAGTCCTCAACCTGTTCAAGTCGTATTTTCAGTTCAATGACCCACCCCTGTTGATCATCTTGGAAGATGTGCATTGGGCGACAAAAGCGCTTGACCTCGTAACGTTACTCATGTCCAGCAGCAGCAGCCATCCTATGATGCTCGTCGGGAGTTTCCGCGACGATGAAGCGCCCGAACTTCTCAGCCAGTTTCCCCAATCTCAGCTACTTGTGCTGTCCCGTCTCAGCGAAGATGCAATCCGTATGTTGAGCGAATCCATGCTGGGTGAAAGTGGTAAGAGCCGGCACATTGTCAATTTGCTCCAGCAGGAGTCGGAAGGCAATGTCTTCTTCCTGACCGAAATCATCCATGCGCTGGCGGAAGAAGCGGGCGATCTGGCACAGGTGGGGAAAACCACGCTGCCCGCACGACTGTTCACAGGGGGTATGAAGCAGATTGTCCAGCGGCGTCTGGATCGCGTGCCGCAAGTGTTTCGTCCGCTGCTGCATCTCGCCGCTGCCGCCGGACGCCAGCTTGATCTGCGGTTGCTTGCTCAGGTCGCTGGCGAGGTGGATTTTGAAATGTGGATTACCACGTGTGCCAACGCGACGGTCATTGCGCTGCGCGATGAACGCTGGCAGTTTGCCCACGACAAACTGCGCGAGCATATTCTGAACAGTTTTACGGACGAGGAAGTCGCCGCCTTACATGAGCAGTTAGGTACGGCGTTTGAAGTGGTTTACGTAAATGAACTGGAACAACACGCGGCGGCATTGGCATACCACTGGTCATTCACACAGAATCAGGCGAAGAAAGTGCGCTTTTCCATGTTGGCAGGGGAAGCCGCGATGAAGATCAGCGCGTTTGCCGATGCCCAATCCCATTTTGGGCAAGCCCTCGACTCGTTGAGCGGCACATCTGCCACACGAGGAGAACGCTCCACTGTGCTAACGCGCTTAGGCGATGTTGCAGTCACACTGGGTAGATACGATACGGGGTCAGCATATCTCGATGAAGCCGTTGCGCTGGCGCGAGGGATCAACGACAGTAAACCGCTGGCAAAGGCGCTGCAAACCTCAGCATGGATTCATCTGCGTCAAGGGGCGATGGAACAAGCACAAGCCACCCTTGAGGAAGCCTTATCGATTGCCAGCATAGGCGGACATCACGAAGAAACGATGCTGGCATCCTATTTGACCTCTGTGCTGCACGTGATCAAGGGGCAGTATGCAGACGCGCAGCGCAGCGCCAACGCCGCGTTACCGTTGGCGATTGCTATGGCGGATCGGGCGCATGAAGCCGATATTCGCAATGTGTTGGGTGCAATCGAAGAGGGGTTAGGCAATCCGCTGGCTGCATATACGCAGCTCAATACCGCCTACACGATTGCTAAAGAAATCGGTTATCGCTATCTCATGGCGAACGCGCTGGGGAATATGGCGCGAACGGCGTATTTTCAAGGCAAACATGAGCAGTCGCTGCGCCAAGCCGAAGAGGTTTTGCAGTTGTTCCGCGAGATGGGCAGCATTTACCCTGAAGCGATCATGCTGTACTTCATCGGCTTCAACAAGATCGCGTTGGATCAAGCGTCTGCCTCGTGGAAAGACCTCGTCGCTTCCCTCAAGATCAGCCGCCAGATTGGTGCGACTCCGATGATATTGATCACACTGACGGGCGTAGTACGTTTATATTTGAAGATTGGACAGCCCGAACAGGCGGCGGAACTGCTCAGTTTTGTCATCCATCACCCCGATAGCAAACAGGATGTCGATGTGATGCGCGACGCTGAACCGCTTCGAGAAGCAATGGAGCGTCAGACCGAAGCATGGGAACGGGGTAAAACCCTGCTTCTGGAGTCCGTCGTCGCAGACCTCATCGCCCGTCATGAATAAGCCGCGTTTTCGACCTGATTTGCATGTTGAAGTGGTTGAGCCGGACAACGTATTTTTATTGTCGGAAACCGCCTATCACACCTTGAGCGGGCGGCTCTATGCCATACTTGCGCCGCTCATTGATGGGCGGCGCAGCGTTGAGCAAATCGCGCGGGCGCTGTCCCCCGCTGTTAGCGCGACACAGGTGCATTACGCGCTGCATCGGCTCAAGGAGCGTGGTTATGTCATCGACGCTGACCTGACGCTCCCCGAAAGCGAAGCTGCTTATTGGTCGCTGCATGGGAAAACCGTACTAACTCCCCTGCATGAAACGATCAACGTGTTGTCGATTGATGTAGCGGACATGCTGACCCCCTATATTCAGCAAGCGGGTTTGCACATCGATGCCGCTGCGCCGTTTACGCTCGTAGCCGTCAACGATTATCTGAATCCCGTACTGGCAGACATCAACGCGGCGATGCTGCGCGATCAGCGGGCATGGATGCTGGTCAAGCCTGTCGGGGCATTTCTCTGGGTGGGTCCTGTGTTTATCCCCGCTTCAAGCGCCTGTTGGGAATGTTTGGCGCAGCGACTGCGCGGCAATCGCTCGGTAGAAGCGTTCATCGAGCGTACTAATGATCTGTCCACCCCAATTATGCTGTCACACGCGGCATTGCCTACGACAACAGGCGTGGCGGCGGCGCTTGCCCTTCAAGAAGCCTATCGCTGGTTGCGTACAGGCGACAGCAGCTTGATCAATCGGCTGACGGTGGTTGACCCGCACAACTTCACGCTGACGCATCACGCGCTCGTTCAGCGTCCTCAGTGTCCCGCCTGTGGAGATGCCAGTCTGCGCGATCCGCGCCCTATCACGCTGATGTCTCGCGGGAAAATAGGCACTCGCAGTGCCGCCGCTGTGGATACCCTCGCACGCTATCAACATCATGTCAGCCCGATCACGGGGGTGGTTCGCCAGTTAGACCGCGTGCCGAGTCTGGGAATACTTCATGTCTACGCAGCAGGGGCAAATCGTTCACGTCCGCTACGCCAATGGGCGTGGATGCGGCGGACGCTGCGATCTCACAGTGCGGGCAAAGGCACCGACGAGACGAGCGCGAAGGTCAGCGCGTTATGCGAATCACTGGAACGTTACAGCGGCATGTTTGATAGCACCGAACCGCGTATCGAAGCGACGTTTACCGAACTTGGAGACGCGGCAGTTCATCCACATGATTTGCTAGGATTTAGCGAACGTCAGTACGCGACTCGCGCCGAATGGAATCCGACTGCGCCGCCTCATCTTGAAGTGCCAGCGCCATTCACAGATCATAAAATTGATTGGTCGCCTGTCTGGTCGCTCACCGAAGCGCGGTTCAAGTTTGTGCCGACGGCGTACTGCTATTACGGCTATCCGCTGCCTGACGACGATGTATTTTGCATCCCCGACTCGAACGGGAATGCAGCGGGCAGTTCGCTCGAAGATGCGATAGTGCAGGGTTTCATGGAATTGGTCGAGCGCGACAGCATCGCCCTCTGGTGGTATAACCGCGCCCGCCGTCCGTGTCTTGATTTGGACAGCCTGAAACACCCCTACATCACCCAAGTCCGCGACTTTTACGCCGCGAATCACCGCGAATTATGGGTGCTTGATCTCACCACCGACTTGGAGATTCCCGCGTTCGTGGCGATCAGCCGCCGCGTGGATAAACCCGCCGAAGACTTGATCATGGGCTTCGGAGCGCATTTTGACCCCATTGCTGCCGCGTTACGCGCCCTCACCGAATTGAATCAAATGCTGCCGTCCGTGCTGAGCCTTGATCACATCGGTGACTACTATTCGGAATCATCATGGGAGCGGCGCTGGTGGACAATCGCGACGCTGGCGAATCAGCCGCATTTTGTGCCGCTTGACCAGCCCATGCGCTCAGTTGCCTCTTTTCAGCGCCACGACACCGATGATCTCGCTGAGGATGTGCGTGTCTGTGAGCGCATCGTGCGCGAACAGGGACTCGAAATGCTGGTGCTGGATCAAACTCGCGCCGATATTGGCTTGCCCGTTGTCAAAGTAATCGTGCCGGGACTGCGCCATTTCTGGAATCGTTTCGCGCCGGGGCGCTTATACGATGTGCCAGTGAAGCTGGGCTGGTTGCAGCACCCCACGCCCGAAACCGGACTCAACCCTGAACTGATGACCCTTTAAGGTATTCCTATGCCTCTCAACATCGTGGACTCAACCGATTCGCATCACATTCCCATTCGCACACTGGTTCTGGATGGAACGCCGTTAGCGGTCTGGACGCCGATCATGCCCTATATCCGTCTGCATCATCCGTTCGATCCCGACGGTGTTTACATCCTGTCCCGCTTCGCCTATTTACGCCGCGCTGAGGAACAGTGCGTGCTGGAACATCCCGACGCGCTCGTGCGAATCGACTTTCTGGATGGGCGGGCGCTGGCACTTTTCGGGCAGTTGATCGGCGGGTTGGAAGTCGATCAAGCATTTCGAGAATTCATCGTGACGGCAGGGTTCATGGATGCAGTGGTTTCCGAAAATGCAGCATCACGGAATCGCTGGTCATTTCATGATCGGTTGTTTCAAGCGAAAACGCGCACAGGTGGGCGGCGTTTGCAGCAGCCGAAGTATAAGGTTGATGCGCCAGCCGATTTACCCCCTGTGGTCATTCCGTTAAATCCCCACGCCACGTATATTCCGCTCTACAAACCTGACTTAGCTGCCCTGACGCAAACAGACCCCTCCTTCACAGCCGTTCTGGAGTCGCGGCGGACGCGCTACGACTACGCGGACACGCCAATCACAGTGAATCAATTAGGGGAGTTCTTGTACCGCGCAGCGCGTATTCAGCGGGTCGTGCAAGGGTCAGATTATGAAGGCAGCTTGCGTCCATCAGCAGGGGCAGGAGCGTTGCACGAACTCAATCTGTATATTGTCGCCGCCCGCTGCGAAGGATTGGAGCAGGATATTTATCTTTACGACCCGCTGCGACATCAAGTGGGGAAACTGAATACCTCGTTTGGTTTTGATGATCTGCTTGCGAACGCAACTATGATGACGGGCGGGCAGGTAAGTGTACCGCAGGTGTTGATTGTGATCACGGCACAGTTTGATCGCATCAACTGGAAATACCCTGACACGGCGCTCTCGCTGGTGTTGAAAGATGTGGGCGTGCTGTACCAAACGATGTATTTGGTCGCAACCGCAATGGGACTCGCGCCCTGTGCGTTGGGCGGGGGGGATGCGAAACTGTTCAACCGGATTGCCGAACTCCACGAGCATGAAGAATCCGTCGGTGAATTCTTACTGGGGAGTTCTATACAAAATTCATAAATAAAAATCTTGTAAATTCTAATTGACATTACAATAAATATTCGCTATTCTATAAATGTCATTCGTTATGTTGGGAGGATGAAGGTTATGTCATTAGCACATGCTAAACAATTTATTTCATCCATCGAAGCCGACTCTGTTCTCCAATCACGTGTAATCGCTTCTCACTGGAATACAGGCGTAATTTTGCGCGAAGCTGCTGTCCGTAATTATTCTTTCACCGCTGCCGAAATTGAAACCGTCCTCGACGAGACTTTCGGTGTGCTGGCAGAAGATGTACTCTTTAATGCGGCGGGTGGCAAAAACGACGACGCGGGCAATGATAAGTATCCTAATCCGCCGCCCGGTCAAAACCCAGATCGCGGTTCGTGGTCGCCGCCGCCCGGTGATGTGTCGGGTAATTCGTGTCTGTTTGGTTGGCGCGGCTAATCATGATTCGGCGTTAAACGAAGCCCGTGACGAACGGGCTTCTCATGGATGCACTAGATGTCTTTACAACCGCCTATCTACCGACAAGCAGCACTCGAAAAATATAAGTCTCCGCAGTCGCTCGATGAAATCCCGCAGTTGACCCCGCTCCATGCGTGGGTTGCGCTGGCGGCGCTTGCTTGTCTGATCGGCGCGGCGCTTCTGTGGGGCATGTTTGGCACGCTCATCAGCCAAATCGAAACGCAGGGCGTTGTCCAATCTGGCACGCTGGTCGTCACATTAGACGCGGCGCAAGCGGCGCAAATTCAAACGGGCATGATCGTCCGCGCCCTCTGTTCAGGCGCGTCGCACGCCGGAACGGTGAGAGCGATCATTTACAATACTCAGCAGCGCCTATTTGAAGTCACTGTCATGCTGGATTCTTCTCCGCCCTCAAACACCCCTTGCTCTGTCTCTGTCATCACACGCGAAGAACACCCCCTTCAACGTGTATTTCCCGCCCATTAAATCGCTATGACCACGCGACTCAAAACGCCTTTGCTGCTGCAAATGGAAGCTGTCGAGTGTGGGGCGGCGGCGTTGGGTATCGTGCTGCGCTATTACGGTCATTACGCGCCCTTAGAAGAACTGCGCGTGGTATGCGGCGTATCGCGTGACGGTATCAACGCGCTCAATATCCTCAAAGCGGCGCAGGGATACGGACTCGAAACGAACGGACTGCGGCGCAGCACGCTGGAAAGTCTGCGTGACGTTGCGCTCCCCGCGATCCTCTACTGGAACTTCAATCATTTCGTTGTGCTGGAAGGCTTTGACCGTGACCATGCCTACCTGAACGATCCCGCTGTCGGGCGGCGCATCGTCTCCCTGTCGGAAATGGACGGGGCATATACGGGCTTGGTTCTCACCTTTAAGCCGACCCCCGCTTTCAAGAAGCGCGGACAGCCTTTTCGCCTGCTTCGCGCTTTGACCGAACGTTTGCATGGCTATCGCACGGCGCTGGCATTCGTCATGCTAACCACGTTGTTCATGGTCGTTCCCAGCTTTGTCGTGCCTGTCTTTTTGCGCGTATTTGTTGATGACATCCTGATCGGTGGGCAAGACTGGATCGCGCCCCTTTTGCTTGGCATGGCAGCCGTCGCTGTGCTGCGCGGAATGCTCAAGTGGTTGCAAGGGAGTGCGCTGCTGCGTTTGGAAATTCGGCTTGGCACAGAGACCGCCGCAGGGTTCTTCTGGCACGCGCTCAATTTACCCTACCTGTTTTATACGCAGCGTGCCGCAGGGGATATTGCTTCTCGCGTGAGCGCCAATGACCGCATCACTCACTTGATCACGGGCGAACTAGCGATCACGTTTATCAATCTGCTGCTGTCCGCTTTTTACGTCGTCTTGATGCTCACCTACAGCCCCTTGCTCACACTGATCGGCGTGACGTTCGCGCTGCTCAACCTGTTGATCTTGCGGTTTATCTCGCGCCGCCAAGCCGCCGCGAATCAACGCTTGCAGCAGGAACGGGGCAAGCTCACCAGTGCCATCACGAGCGGCTTGCGCTCCATCGAAACGCTGAAGGCGCTTGGGGCAGAATCTACACTGTTCGCCCGTTGGACAGGGTTGCAAGCCTCGATTGTGAACGTGGAGCAGGAAGTCGGCACACTGACCAACTGGCTTGCGGCGCTGTCGGTGTTCCTGTTTGCCGTCAGCGCCACGCTGATTCTCGGTGTAGGCGGAACGCTCGTGTTGAACGGGGCGCTGTCAGTGGGGATGCTGGTTGCGTTTCAAAGCATCCTGTTCGGCTTCAACGATTCGATTGAGCGCGTGATCGGTCTAGTCAACCGCGTACAGGAAGCCGAAGGCGATTTGAACCGCCTCGAAGATGTGTTGAACACGCCGCGTGACCCCGCCACAATCGATTCGGCAGAGGGAAACACCGCATTAACTGGACAGGTTGAGGTACGCGATGTGTCGTTCGGGTTCAATCCCCTGCAAGCGCCCTTTCTCCAGCACATTTCTCTGAACATCAAAGCCGGAGAACGAGTCGCGCTGGTGGGAACGTCCGGCAGCGGTAAATCGACGGTAGCGCGATTGATCGCGGGTTTGTATCCCGCGTGGCGCGGCGAGATTTATTTTGACGGAATGAGCCGTGAACAACTGCCGCGTGCGGCGATCACATCAGCGGTAGCGTTGGTGGATCAGCAAACCGCGTTGTTCAGCGGCACGATACTCGATAACCTGACGTTGTGGGACAACACAGTCATCACAGCCGATGTCATGCAAGCGGCAAAAGATGCGGCTATCCATGAGCGTATTACGCAGCTTCCCCAGCATTATCACGCCCACGTTGAAGAAAATGGCGGCAATTTTAGCGGCGGCGAACGTCAGCGTTTCGAGATCGCGCGGGCGCTGGTTGGCAAGCCTAAACTGCTCATTCTGGATGAAGCGACGAGCGCCCTTGATTCCGAAACCGAAACGCGGGTGCTGGAAAATATCGCATGGCGCGGCTGTGCCTGTTTGATCATCACCCATCGCCTCGCTACTGTGCGGGACTGCCATCGTATCCTTGTGTTGGATGGCGGCAGAATTGTGGAGCAGGGCAGCCATGACGAATTGATCGACCAAAATGGCGTTTATGCCAGTTTACTGAACAGCGATCAGCTTGAGGCTGAGCCACTCCCTGTTGAAAAAGCCACCCTTGATGGCGCTGCTGAACAATACAAAACGCTGCTCAACCGTCCGAAGGGATTGCATCAAACCGATGCTCTGACATCAGCATGTGAGCAAATCGGTCAGGCGCTTGGGGTGTCCATCACGATTCCGGCACGTTTGAGCGCTTATAAATATCCCGCGCTTGAAATTGCCGCCTGTTCGGGCTTAGGCGTGCGCCGCGTGGCGCTCACAAATGTGAAGCGCATCGAGGCGTTTAGTGCCGTGCTGGCGGTTGCAGATCACCAGCCCGTTGTCCTGCTGCAAGGCGCACGGATCACGCCGACAGCGTATGAACCAACGGCATTTCTATTCTACAAACCGCTGCCCACTCACCTAAATGTAGAGCAAGTTTTCCAGTTTGCGTGGCAGATGATTCGCGCCAATGTTGGGGTGATTCTGGCAGTTGGCATCGTGAGCGGTTTACTAGGCATTGCGCTGCCTCTGCTGACCTCAGTCGTCTTTGACGATGTGATCCCCGCCCGCAGTCAAAATCAAATGCTGCTGGTGGTGATCGTGCTGATCCTCAGTTCTGCTGCGCTGGCATTGTTTCAAGTGCTGCGCGGGGCGGCGGCACTTCGCATTCAAGGTTTGTTCGACAGCTTTTTACAGACCGCCCTCTGGAATCGCCTCTTAAATCTTCCTGTCGCCTTCTTTCGCGCCTTCGACGCGGGCGATCTGGCAGAACGTGCCGTTGGTATCGGGGCAGTCAAGTCGATTATTGCGGATGCGGTGGCACTGTCCTTGCTGACGGGCTTGTTTTCTGTATTCAACTTTGGGGTGTTGTTCGCACTGGATGTGCCGTTAGCACTGGTCGCGCTGGCACTTGCCGTCCTGCTGATGGTGTTCACATCTGCCGCCGGATTGTGGCGGCTTGGTTTCCAGAAAACGATTGTCGGCACACGTGGACGCATTACAGGCGTAGTGCTGCAATTGCTCAACAGCGTGGCAAAATTGCGCGTTGCGGCTGCGGAAGGGCGTGCGTTCAAGGTCTGGCTTGGCTTGTTTGGTGAGCAGCAGCGGGCGCTGTTCGCTATGCAGCGTATCCAACTCGGATTGCAAGTGATCATTGCGGTTTATCCGCTGCTGGCATCCATGCTGATCTTTGCCCTCGCATACGAACGGGGAACGCTCACAACTGGCATGTTTCTGGCATTCAACCTCGCTTTCGCCCAGTTGATCATCGCTGGAAGTTCGTTAAGCGGCACGGTGATCAATGCGCTCATGGCGCTCCCATTCATCGAGCGAATCGCGCCGCTGCTGGCAGCCATACCCGAACTAGAGTCGCACCGCGAACTACCGGGCGACATCAGCGGCGCGATTCGCATTGAAAACGTGTCGTTTCGCTACCAGCCGGATGCGCCACTTGTTCTCGATGATGTTTCGCTTGACATCAAAGCGGGGGAATATGTCGTCATCGTTGGGGCATCAGGTTCAGGTAAATCGACCCTGATGCGTTTGCTATTGGGTTTTGAAATGCCTGAAAAAGGTACTATCTTCTATGACGGCAAATCGCTCGATAGGCTGCATTTACAGGTGCTGAGGCGTCAAATGGGGTCCGTCATGCAGGGCGCACAACTGATCGGCGGCACGATTTTCTCAAATATCGTGGGCGCACGCGATTTAACCGTTGATGATGCGTGGTATGCCGCGCAGCTTGCAGAAATCGCTGAGGATATTCGCCAACTGCCGATGGGCATGGACACGGTCATCGGTGAAGAAAACGCGGCGTTTTCCGGCGGGCAAAAGCAGCGCCTGTTGATCGCCCGCGCTCTGGCATTTCGCCCGCGCATCATCCTGTTCGACGAGGCGACCAGTTCTCTAGACGAAATCACGCAAGCGCGGGTCATGCGGAATCTCGGTCAGCTTGGGGTGACGCGCATCCTGATCACCCATCGAAGCTCAATGCTCCATCAAGCGGATCGCATTTTTTTGCTGCATGAAGGACGCTTGCAGGAAACCACAGAGCCACGCGGTGTCGGCTGGGAAAATCCCTAGACGCCCGTCAAGAAAGCAGGTTAAGCAGTTCTCCCCTGGTACTGCCCACGGGCTACTCGCCCACCGGCGTTTTGGTACTGTAACCATCAGCGCACAAATGTGTGCGTAGTATGGTATTCGTAGCGATCCGCTCGATATTGGCTATACGTATATTCGATGATGTCCTGATCCTCTAGGTACGCGGTTGTTTTGACGATGAGTAAAGGGTCCCCCAATGGAACACGCAGCAATTCAGAAGCGATTCTGTCCGCGTTGATAGCGCTGACCGCATGTGAAATCTGATTGATATGCAGTTTGTAAGTGTTGGACAAGACACCATAAAGCGAGTGATTGTTGAAATCGAAGGTTTGCAGGTCAGGACAACGTTCGGTGATGATGGTCGTAGACTGCATCCCAATTGGGAAGTCGTCACCTAAGCGCAAGCGCACAAGATGAAAATAGGGAGCGCCTCGTTTGAGTTGCAGTGGCAGTGGTGACGTTTCATCAATGATCCCGAAGGACGTTCGCAGCACCTCCGACCTAGCTTGCATCCCCATATCTGCCATTTGTTGTGTGAAGCTGCGATCCAGGTAGAAGCGATTGCGATCAACCTGCGCTTTCACGGTTGTTCCATATCCTGCATGTCGCTCAAGAATCCCATCTGCGACTAAGCGGCTCATCGCCATCCGCATGGTGTGCCGACCCACGTTATAGCGTTTGGAGAGTTCATTTTCGGGCGGCACGAGATCATTCGGTAGCATCGAACCAGACGTGATCAAAGTTCGCAAGTGCAATTCCACCTGATGATAGAGCGGGATAGGGCTGTTGGGGTCTACGGGCGTAATCAGAAGCGCATCAATATCAATCTGTCGTGCTGCCATAACGTCCTTTACTCAACATGGTTTGATTGACTATTACACTTCAAGCGTGTATACTCGCAGATTATCCTTAAATGTCCGAACATTCGGATATTTAAAACTCTAACACACTCTGGTTAATAGTACCAATATTGCTTCTGAGGGGCTACTGAATGCACAGAAGTCGTCGCTTTTTATTGTTGCATACAAGAGATATCGTCAGCGAGACTGATACCCGTAAAGATTTTTTCAGAAGAATTGTTTTATGCACAAAATCACTATGCTCAATACAAGGTTCATGGGGAATATCCTCCTATGAACAGCCCTCCGTCAAAAAGCCGCTTCATGTGTGGCATAAAGCTAGGAATACCTCATGACCTCGTACCCGTTATTTGATGAAGCGGAGGTCGTCGTTCTCGGTTCTGGATCGGCGGGCTGCGTCGCGGCGATTGCCGCAGCGCGTCAGGGCGCGGATACGCTTTTGGTCGAGCGTTACGGCTTTCTCGGTGGCACATCGGTGATGGTTCTGGATACGTTTTACGGTTTCTATACGCCGGGCGAACACTCGTTGCGCGTTGTGGGCGGGATTCCGTGGGAAGTCGTTGATCGCTTGCGAACATTCGATTCGATTTTGGAACGCCCGAACACCTACGGTGCGGGGACAGGGGTCACCTATAATCCGCCCATGCTCGAAGTTTTATGGGAACAATTCGCTCTAGAGTCAGGGGTGCGCCTACGTTTTCATACGTTTTGCGCTGGGGTCGAACGCGACGGTGAGCGCGTCACTGGCTTGATCGTCGCGGGTAAAAGCGGACTCGGCGTGATTCGCGGGCGTGTGTTCGTTGATGCATCGGGCGATGCAGATTTGTGTCATTGGGCAAATGTGCCTTACGAATCGGCGCATGTGTCCGGTCAAGCGCAGTCGCTGACGACAACATTTCGTTTGGGCAGCGTGAATATGGAACAGGCGCTTAAGGTCAAACGTGCCGATCTCGAACGTGAGATGAAAGAGGCAAACGTGAGCGGTGATTATCGCCTTCCGCGTGAGGAAGGCAGCGTCCACAAGACGACGATCGCCGGCGTGGTAGCTACGAACATGACGCGGGTCGCCAATGTTGATGCGCTTGATCCGCAGGCGCTCACGAAAGCGGAGATCGAAGGGCGTAAACAGGCAATGGAGTATACGCGCTTTTTGCGTGAGCGGATTCCCGGCTACGAGAACGCCTTCCTGATGAATTTCAGCACCCAGATCGGTGTGCGTGAAACCCGGCGCATCTACGGGGAGTATCGCCTGACGCGGGACGATGTCTTGTCAGCGCGTAAGTTCGAGGATGCGATTGCCCAATGCGGTGCGCCGATTGAGGATCATACAGCGGGCAGCAGCACTCGATGGGAATACGTGCCGAACAGTGATACCTATGACATCCCATTCCGAGCGCTCGTGCCGCAGACCGTCATCAATGTGGTTGCGGCAGGACGCTGTCTTTCGGCTGACCATGATGCTCATGCGTCGGTGCGAAGCATGGCGCAGTGCATGGCGATGGGTCAAGCGGCTGGAACAGCAGCAGCGCTGGCATCCAAACAAGATAGCTTGATTCGCAGTGTGACAGCGACTCAATTGCAAGCAAAGCTTAAAGCCGATGGCGCTCTGTTCGCTGGTGCATTTGAGGCATCGCCATGAGTTTTTATGCCGGGATCGACTTGGGCGGCACGAAAATCGCTGCTGGCATTTTTGATACAGAAAGCGGCAGGTTGATCGCTCACGATGTAATCCCCACGCACTCGCACGAGGGAATTGACGCTGTAATTAGACGGATGGTCGGAATCGTCCAGACCCTAACAGATACAACCCAGGTGCGGTTGGAACGTATCGGCTTGGGTGTCCCCGCTGTCATTGATTATGAACGTGGGATGACGCTGCTCATGCCGAATTTAGCGGGCGATTGGTTTGAACGCCCCCTCGTTGCGGAAATGCAAGCGGCACTCAATCTGCCCGTCGCGCTGATCAATGATGCGCGGGCGTTCACGCTGGCTGAAGCGACCCAGGGCGCGGGACGGGGCGGCACGGTGGTCGCTTGTTTCACCATCGGCACGGGGATTGGTGGCGGGATTGCGATCAACGGACGTTTGCATCTGGGCTTAAAGAACGCGGCAGGCGAGTTCGGTCATCAAACGGTTGAGCCGAATGGTGCAGTGTGTGGGTGCGGCAATCGTGGGTGTTTGGAGACGCTTGCCAGCGGCTATGCGATCACCGCGCAGGGCGTGGAAGCAATGAAGCACGAGCAAAACGGGCACATTGCATTATTGGCGCAGCACGACCCCAAACGTGTGACGCCAGGGTTAATCATGCAAGCCGCTGAACGCGGCGACTCAACAGCGCGAGACATTCTCACCCGTGCCGCACAGTATATAGGCGTGGGCATCGCCAACATTTTGACGATACTGAGCGCCGACAAGGTGGTTCTCGGCGGCGGTGTCTCGCAGTTGGGACCTTGGCTGTTTGATCCAATTTGGGCGACGGTACGCGAACGCTGCCATACGATTCCTCTGGATCAGGTGACGATCACGCAGGCGGCACTAGGACAACACGCGGGCATTATCGGGGCATCACTCTGGGCATCGCAGCAGGGAACTTACTAGAGAAGGATACACAATGACGGTTCATACAGAACCCGGTTTCGCATTCATTGATGGAGCGCTGGCGATTGTGCAGCGCATCCGCGATACACAAATGGAAAATTTGGTAGCCGCTGCACAAATCTGTGCGGATTCGATTGCGGCGGGCGGTTTGGTGCATTTGTTCGGCACAGGACATTCTCGCATTCCCGTCGAAGAAATGTTCCCGCGTCACGGCAGTTTTCCCGGTTTTCATCCGATTGTTGAGTTGTCGCTCACGAATCACACTCAAGTCGTCGGGGCGAATGGTCAACGACAGGCGATGTATTTGGAGCGCGTCGAAGGCTTTGGCGAAATCATCCTGCGTAATTTCGTATTCGGCACACACGATAGTTTCATGGTGTTCTCGAACGGTGGGGTGAATGGTGTGGTGATTGATGTCGCGCTGGGCGCAAAACAGCGCGGGATGCCCGTGATTGGTGTCCTGTCAGTGGATCATTGTAAAGCATCAGGGGTGAAACACAGTTCCGGTAAGACGCTCATGGACATTGCCGATGTAATCCTCGATAACGGCTCTGCGATTGGGGATGCGTTCGTCAAGATTGAGAACCTGCCTTACCCCGTTGCACCGGGATCAACGGTGGGTTACGCCGTGCTGGTCAATGCGCTCAAGGCGATGATCGCCGATGAATTGACGCGGCGTGGGCAGCCACCTCTGGTGTTGACCAGCAGCGCCTTGATCGGCAGCAAAGAGTCGGCGGAACTCTTCGACAAGACCTATGATGATTATCGAGCGCGGGTGGCACAGGTCTATGACACGTCTCGCAAATAAAACCCTACTTATCACCGGGGCAGCAAGTGGAATCGGGCGTGCAACAGCGATTCACTTTACTCAGGAAGGCGCGAAAGTCCTGCTTTTGGATCGCAACGCCGACGGCTTAGAGGAGGTAGGGTCGCTCATTCAAAGAGCAGGCGGGGAAAGCCATCTGTTTCAGGTGGATTTGACCGACGCGGCAGCAGTAGAGTCGGTATTGCATGACGCTGTCAACGTTTGGGGTGGACTGAATGGGGTCTTCAACGCGGCAGGCGGGAGTGGTCGCCGTTTCGGTGATGGACCGGTAGATGCTTGCACGATTGAGGGGTGGGATAAGACCTTCGCACTCAACCTCAACAGCATGTTTTACGTGTGCAAATTCGCCCTGCCGTCTTTGCTCGAAAGTCGGGGAGCAGTCGTCAACGTGGCATCGGTGTTGGGCATGGTCGGAGGGGATGAAGATTTCGCCACCCATGCCTATGCTGCCAGCAAAGGCGCGATCATTAGTATGTCGCGGGCGATGGCATCCTACTATGCCCCGCACGGCGTTCGCGTCAACGTGATTGCGCCCGGATTGATCGCCACGCCCATGAGTCAGCGGGCGCAAACTGACGACCACATCCTCAGCCGCCTCTCCCAGCTTCAACCCCTGACGGGCGCTATGGGACAACCGGAAGACATCGCCACCGCCGCCGCTTATTTGATCTCTGATGAGGCTCGGTTTGTGACCGGAGCAGTTTTAACTGTTGATGGAGGGTGGACAGTCCGATGATTCGTACCGTTACAGGCGACATTATGCCCGAACAACTTGGCATCACCTATCCCCATGAGCATCTCTTGACGCTTCCGCCAGCCAGCGTCAAAGATCGAGATCTTGAAATGTCGGATGAAGCGGTCATGCTGCAAGAACTCAAGCACTTTTACACGGCAGGCGGACGTTCTATTGTCGAAATGACACCGCGTGATTATGGTCGTATGCCCGACGGGTTGCGCCGCCTGTCCCAACAGAGCGGTGTGCAGATTATCTGCATTACGGGTTGGATCAAACAAGCATCGTATACACGCTGGTCAGACGGACGAACCATCCACGAAATTGCAGACGAGATGATCCGCGAAGTCATGGATGGAATCGGCGGGATAGGCATTCGCGCCGGAGTGATCAAAGCGGGGTCAAGCCTCAACATGATCACGGTGGAAGAAGAAAAGGTTTTTCGAGCGGCGGCTATTGCACATCATCAGACGGGGGCATTAATTTCCACGCATACCGAAGCTGGAACGATGGGCATAGAACAGGTCGAATTGCTGCGTTCCGAAGGTGTCTCCCCAGATCGCATCTTGATTGGTCATACGGATCGCAATCTGGATTGGGACATGCATCTCAAACTGGCGAATACGGGCGTAACACTGGGTTACGATCAGATTGCAAAAGAAAAATATTTCTCCGACAGCCAGCGCGTCGTTTTTATCAAGCGATTGATTGAGGCTGGGTTCGGCAAGCAGATCATCTTGTCAGGCGATCTGGCTCGCAAATCGTATTTCCCGAATTACAGCAGTTGGGGCGGTCCCGGCTTCACTTACGTCTTATGGCGTTTTGTCCCATGGTTGTACAGTGAAGGCGTAGACGCAGCAGCCATTGACGACCTATTGATCCACACGCCCGCACGGTTGCTCAATTTGAAGTAGGGTGAAATACATGAACAGCGCTGTGACACTCATGGAAATACAAAGAGACAACCTCATATTTTGAAAGGCACGATAATGTATTTTGGTGTTGATTATTATCCAGAACATTGGCCCGAATCACGCTGGGAAACAGATGCCCAGATGATGCAGGATGCTGGCATTAACCTTGTTCGCCTAGCAGAATTTGCTTGGTCGAAAATGGAACCTGAAGAGGGTGTGTTTGATTTTTCATGGCTTGATCGCGCTATGAGCGTGCTGGCGAAGGTAGGTATCAAGATTGTTCTCAGCACACCTTCGGCTGCGCCGCCGCCTTGGTTATGGGCAAAAATTCCCGATATTGCATTAGTTGATGAGCGCGGGAGAACACGCACCTATGGCAGCCGCCGTGAATACAGCCCCACCAACGTAGCCTACCGTGAGCACGCGGTGCGTATAGCACAACAAATGGGACTACACTATGCGGGAAACACGCAGGTGGTGGGCTGGCAAATCGACAACGAATTTGGGGAGCGTTGTTATGCACCTGGCACCCGACTCGAATTTCAGCGTTGGCTGAAACAGCGCTATGGGTCGCTGGAGGCTCTCAATGCGTGTTGGGGAACATGCTTCTGGAGTCAAATCTATACGGATTGGTCTCAGGTCCCCGTTCCTGTTCAGCTCATTCATGGACAGCACAACCCAAGCCTACAGCTCGATTTCTCGCGGTTTATATCGGATGTGTATGTCGAGTTTCAACAGCTTCAGGTAGATGCTCTGCGGGAAATCTGCCCGCCTGAGCAGTTCATCACCCATAACTTGATGGGATTTGGCTACCCCACACTCAATTATTTTGATCTCGCCAGAACACTCGATCTGGTGACGTGGGACAACTATCCAAGCGGCTTCTGGGTCAAGACTCCAGAGATTGTACCTGCCCCTCTTGCTCTGGGCAGTGCCACAATGCGCGGCTTAAAGAAGAAAAACTTCTGGGTGATGGAACAGCAGAGTGGACAGGGCGCATGGGATATTTTGCCGCCTCTCACTCGTCCGGGGGAAATTGCGCTGTGGGCGTATCAAGCCATCGCGCATGGCGCAGATGCCATTGTATTTTTTCGCTGGCGTACCTGCCGCTTTGGAACAGAACAATTCTGGCATGGCATTCTCGATCATGATGGACAGGGTCGCCGCCGCTATACGGAAGTCAAACAGATGGGGCAAGACATCGCCCGCATCGGCGATTTGATTGCAGGCAGCGAGGTGCGTGCTAGGACAGCCATTATGCTCTCATACGACTCGCGTTTTGCGTTTCAGTTCCAGAAAAACAACCCCGACTTCCTCTATGAACAGCATCTGACCGATTATTTTAGCGCACTCCACAGCGCCAATATTCCGGTTGACATCGTCTCCTCGCAAGATGACCTGACGAGTTGCGATTTCCTGATTGTTCCAGCACTCTACATCACAGAAAGCGAAACAGTCAAACATCTTGAAGCCTTTGTTGAACGCGGCGGCACACTCATCATGACAGCCCGCTCAGGAGTAAAAGATCACACGAATATCGTTGTTGATCTGCCTCTGCCCGGTCTGCTAGCTCCCCTCTGTGGGGTCGAAGTGCAGGAGTACGACTCGCTGTTGACGGGTCAGAGTCGGGCGCTCAGATGTGTCACGTCTGAGATCGCTCAAGCTGGCAATGCAACCGTCTGGTGTGACATTCTAAAGCTCATCACCGCCAAGGTTCTGATACAGTACGACGAAGACTTTTATTCAGGGCAACCGGTCGTGACGCTCAACAAAGTAGGCGCGGGGCATGTCATTTACGTCGGGACAATGGGAGATGAGTCCTTCATTAAATCTATTGTCACTTATGGGGCTAATTTAGCGGGCATTACCGGACTCATGGAAACGCCCCCTAGTGTGGAAGTGATGGCTCGCTGGCAAGGAGAGACGCGCCTACTGTTTGTCTTGAACCATGCGAATACCGCACAGCAGATTACCCTTGAAGCTGACTTGATTGATCTCGTTTCGCAGCAGACACAAAGCGGACACGTCACTCTGCAACCCAAACAGGTCATGATTCTAAGCGATATAACAGGCAAGGTGTCTTAAAGAAACCGTAGTGTCCGAAAAAGGGATTCGGACGGGTTAATCTACTTCACGGTAGTAATCGTGGATGAGACCGCCTAAAACATCACGACATCGAACGATCCCTTCGCGTTCACAATTGGGTAGTTCGTCAGGACAGCGTTGTTCAATCCCTTGATGAGGTCGACGTTGATTGTAGAAGGCGACGTACTCGTCTAATACCTGTTGTAAGTGGGGTTGGCTGAAAATCAAAACAGGATCGAGATATTCTTCCCGAATGGTTCGCACCCAGCGCTCGGCAACAGCGTTGGCATTCTGCGTTCGATAAGGGATACGCAGCACTGTTATCGCTTCGGACATCAAGACGGTATCGAAAGAATGCGTGAACTTGGTATCCCGGTCATGGATGAGCGCTTTCGATTTGACCTAGAACGATTCGAGCTGCCAGAGCAGATTGCGCGACTGCTGTGTGACCCAAGCACTGGTCGGATGGGCTGTCGCCTGCGCGAGCAAGAAGCGCCGGGCATATGACCGGGCGCTTTTTGATTCTCTGCGGACGCGGAAATTTACTGTAGTAGCCGAAAACTCTATCCAAGGGGAACTTTAGTTTTAGATGACAATTTCGGCTTAGCCCGGTTTTTCGTCGTACACGTACACACGTGTGTCCTGGATAATCCAATTGTCCCACAGCCACTTGGCATCGCTGACGCTGAGGTTCACACAACCGTGTGACCAGTAGTAGCCGAAGTTGTCGTGCCAATAGACGCCATGGAGCGCCTCTCGCCAGTTGAAATACATGTGGTACGGCACTTGATCCAGCCCATAGAAATTATCACTACCCGCCACGCCTTCCATCGGTCCTACTTCCCAGAACAGCTCGACCTGCCAGTCACCGTGATCGGTGCGCCACCGTTCCTCATCCATATCGCCGGTTGAGACCAGCGTTGCCATCACAGGACGCTCGCCCTCGTAGGCGACGAGGTTCTGCTCGTAGGTGCTTACACCGACCCAACGCCAGTTGAAAACGGCGGGTGAGGTAGTGTGCACTATGCTGAGATTGGTTTGCACGGTCCACTGTCCCGGTCCGACGAGATGCCAGTCCCACTCATCGACAGTGACAGTGGCATAGATGTTCATCAGGTCATAGCGGCGGAACGATCCTGATTGCTGACAGTTGCGCGGACCACCGGGCGTGAGCGACGTGCAGTGATCGTAGATCGCCCACGCGAAGGGCATGTCCATGCGATTGATGGTCACGCCGGTAAAGGTTGAGGGGGAGGCAAAGTGTGCGTTTTCAAGCGACGCCCAACGACCGGGTCGAATCTCCGCCCAATCGCTGGAGGTCTGGATCACGTTGACGTAGGTGCTGCGTCCAGCGGGAAGGATGTCGATCATTTCGCCGTCGGGCGCGTCGTAGAGTGTCACCTCGTCGTTGTCGAAATAGATAAAGTCCTGCCCCGCGATCACACCGAGATCATAGGGGATTGGCACTACGTCGGGATAGGGTTGGGCTACTATAGTGGAGTCACACTCCGGCGTCTGCGGGGCAGCGTAGGTGATGCCTGCACAGTTAGGATGTCCGGGGACAACCTCCGGAGTGGCACGAATCGGCGCGACGCCGCTTAGAGCGATAAACAGGATGGCGAACATGACAAGGCTGCGGATGTTGAACACGCCAACTCCGTCGTGATTCGAACATTATGTACCATCATACCGTAAATCTGCTTGTGAAAGCTAAGAATCCCGTGACTTCTGGAACTGGTACTCTAACCGGAAGTGTGATTCAGCCGATCACCGTGCGCTGTTCTTCATTGAGAAGCAGAGCGCGTCACCGTTGAAAACATCCAAATGGCAGGTTACTTTATAACGATGTTGCCGCCGCTCCTGATTGCCATCTCCCACGCAAGCGGGGAGATGGGAGAAAAGCTAAATACCGCTGTGGTGAGGTACTAGCCATACCTTTCGACAAAACGTTGTAAGTCCAATAAATCATCGAAGCGTTGTTCCAGTAAGGATCGATCCCAGTCCCACCATGCAATGCGGAGCAGTTTTTCGATCACCTCATCGCTAAAGCGTTTACGGATCGGTTTGGCGGGAACGCCAGCGACAATGTTATACGGCTCAACATTTTTGGTGACTACCGCCCCTGCACCAATAACCGCACCTGTCCCAATTTCGACTCCCGGCATGATCGTCGCATTGTGTCCAATCCACACATCATGCCCAATCACACATTGATGCGCCCGCCGCCACTCGAAGAATTCCACGTCGTCTTCGCCAAAGCCGAACAATTTTCGGCGGTAAGTCATGTGATGCTGTGTGACGCGCTCCATCGGATGATTGCCGGGATTGATGCGAACATGCGAGGCAATGGAACAGAACTTTCCAATCTTCGCGTAAATGATTTGCCCATCCCCGGCGATATAGCTGTAATCATCGAAGCTCGATTCGCTGATGAGGGTATTTTCACCGATTTCCGTCCACGAGCCAATCTGTGACTCGTGAATCACAGCGGACGGATGGATAAAGGGGAGTTCACCGAGTTTCTTTTCCGTGTGATCGGGTTTAGGCAAATTGGATTTTGGGAACATATCGATGTAGTGTAATGTCATGATCCGATGGGGACGCTCGTTGGTTGCATAAACCGGAGTGCTGTGCTATCGGAATAGACGAGTGCGCCATTGCAGAAAGTCGCTCGTACACGAGGATAAGCGCCTTCTTCCAGAACGACAATATCCGCACGGCAGCCCACAGCGATTCGTCCGCGATCATGCAGTCCCACTGCATTTGCCGGATTTGCTGTGATCAACTTGACACTTTCGTGCAGAGGCAGAATTCTGTTGTGCGCCAGTTTGAAAGCGGCTTGGAGCGGTGCAGCCGGAAAATAGTCCGTTGC
Source organism: Aggregatilineales bacterium (assembly GCA_038214955.1). Classification (GTDB taxonomy): domain Bacteria; phylum Chloroflexota; class Anaerolineae; order Aggregatilineales; family Phototrophicaceae; genus Flexifilum. The sequence goes on from JBBQRJ010000001.1 coordinate 30,132, forward strand.
CAGAATATCGACAACGCCCGCTTGAATCGCTTCTAGGGCGCTTAAATTTCCTGTATTTGATCCCCCACGAAAGGCGTTCGGCGCTCCCATGATCACGTGCAGTCCACGTTCACGCGCAGCATAGGCGGCTTCCAATGTGACCGGGAACTCGCTGATCGTCACGCCCATCTCGGCTTGATCATGTACTTTCTGTACGGTGTCATCGTCGTGTGAGGCGATCACAATGTGATGCTCTCGTGCAACGCGCAGTACATCACGCACCACTGACCAATCGCGTTCCGCCTCTTTCAATTCTGCGATCCGCTGTTTGATCCGGTCAGCGATCGGCTCGACTTCATCTTCTGTGAAGCCGATCCACTCCGTAAGGAATTGAATGTAGCGATTCGCGTCGCTGTACTGCCCCTGTCCCGGCTTGTGATCCATAATCGACACGAGATCGATTTGTTTTCGTTCCAGAAGATCGGTCAAGATTGGGACAGTTTCTGGATTATTCACTTCAAACCGTGCGTGAACTTTGAAGTCGGCAAGCAGAACATCCCGCATATCATTCACCACGCGGATAATCTCTACCGCCTTTTCCTGCCCACGAAGATCGTTGCTGTGCCATGCAAACCCAACGGCGGCGTAAGCGGTTGTGATGCCTGTGCCAACCAAGCGTTTATCCAATTCGTGAATTGCCATCTCAACCGGGAATTCGGCGCGAGGGCGCGGCTCGATGTCGCGTTCGAGCATATCGCCATGCAGATCAATAATACCGGGAATAGCGGTCAAACCGCGTAAATTGATTGCATTGGAGGGAGCAATGCCTTCACGGATTTCCTCAATGCGTCCGTCCTCAATGCGTAGAGCGCCGCTCTCAACGACGCGATCTGGCAAAACCAATCGAAGATCACTCAACCACATAATCATTCTCCGTTGTCGGCAGTGTCAGCCGCACTTCTTGATCAATGAGATGTTGTATTTCTTGGGGATGGTGAAAGATGCCGATGATCGCCACCCCTTGCATTTTCAATTCGCGCAACCGCGCCATAAGGGATACGCGGGCGGCGCTATCGAGCGAGGCGGTGGGTTCATCCAGCAAAAGCAAGCGGAAAGGGTGAATCAATGCCCGCGCCAAATTGACCTTTTGCTGCTCTCCGCCAGAAAACGTCGTCGGGTATGCGCCCCACAAATCCTGTTTGAGTCCAAATGCGGACAGCATTTCACGCGCACGTTCCAAGGCTGGTTCGAGGTCACTCCCTGCATTTAACAACGGCTCTGCGACCAATTCCAACGCACTGACACGCGGACGCGGATTCAAGAACTGCGTGACGAAGCCAATTTCCTCACGGCGCAAAATCGCAATATCGACATCTGCCGCGCATACCAGATCAATGCTGCCGCGCCACGATTGATAGTAGGCATGTCCACCTGTTGCAAGATAGCTCCGGTAAAGGCAGCGCAATAACGAGGATTTCCCCGCCCCATTGACGCCGCTCACGTGGATGAATTCACCCTCGTCTACCGTAAAATCAAGCCGATCAAATACGGGGATTTCGCGCCCCAGGTGATGAATGAAAAACCGCTTTTCTAAACCTTCAACTTGTAAGAGACGCACTCTTGTCACCTTTCACAATTTCGCGTGGACAAGCTGCTGCGTATAAGCATCTTGCGGGTCGTTCAATATTTGATCCGCCAGCCCCACTTCGACGATGCGACCATAGCGCATCACAATCACACGATCCGACAGGGTGCGAATCACACCGAGATCGTGCGAGACAATCACAATCGTGATATGGCGTTCGCGCTGCAAGCGTTTCAACGTATCGAGTACCAACGCTTGAACGGACACATCTAAGCCTGTCGTTGGCTCATCTAACAACAAAAGCTGTGGTTGTAGCGCCAATGCTTTCGCCAGTTGGACGCGCTGCTGCATCCCGCCGGACAGCACACGCGGCGGATCGTCCATACGATCAATTGGAAACTCTGACGCAAGGAGCGAAGTCCGCGCTTTCGTCCGCAGCGTTTCGTAACGACGTTCCCCCGTGATCAAGAGGCGTTCCGCGACATTGCCGCTGCTGGTGAAGTTCATCCGCAAACCCAAGAATGGGTTTTGATACACCATGCCAATGTGCTGGATTTGTACTTCGCGCCGTGCGAACCGATCCAGCGCGAACAGATTTTGCCCCGTCACGCCGGGAATGTTGAGCGTATATTCCCCTGTTTCTGGCTGTTCTTCGAGATTCAACAGGCGCAAAAGGGTGGATTTGCCTGAACCCGATTCCCCGACAATCCCCAACACCTCGCCGGGATAAACTTCAACGTCTGCCGATTCCACCGCGTTGACGTGGCGGTAGCGTTTTGTCACACCCACCGCCCGCAGCATGGGTGGCGCATCGACAAAGCGCGGCGGGTCAAGCGGATAGGATCGGTGGTTTGAGATAGCCGTCATGGTAGAAATTACCCTCATCATCATAATAGGTTGCGCCCACCGTCACCTCTTCGCCCGCACGACTCGCCGCTAACTTGAGCGCATAGCCGCTGTCCGACAGGTCATAATCTACCGTGCCATCGGGTTGGGGGAGTTCGTTCATGAATTTATTGGTCACGCCCGTCGTTTTGCACACACGCCCGCTCTGGTCTTCGACCTGAAACGGAATGTCCTCAAATTCGAGGGGATAAACATCCGTATAAGGTGGCACAGCATAAAGGCGTTTCTCACGTCCTGCCGATAGGAGCGTCAAGTGTGCTGCCTGATGCAGTTTCGGGTTATCCCAACGTGGGATCGGGCTTGGGCTGATCATGTAGCGCCCGCCGACCATCGCCGGATAGCTTGCCCCCTGTACGTACTGCTTATAGCGGACAAGTTGTTCATACAGCACCAGCCACATTTGACCGTAATCAGCGTCGGCGTGCATTTCTCGCGCCCGCGAAATCTCTGCTTCAACAGCGCGTAAGGGTTCGGGGTCAGGCACTTGTAGGATCAAGGCTTGCCCTTCAGACAGGATTTCTTCGGGGATACGGTGACGACTCTGGATGAGCGTGGCTTCTACGGCATCCGTCGTCGTCTGCGCTCCGCTCATGCGGGCGATGAAGCGGCGAAGGTTCGCGGCATTGACCGAATCGTCTGCGCCCTGATCGATCACCTTCACGATGCTTTCGGGTCCCACCAGACTCAGCGTCACTTGCAAACCGCCTGTCCCCCAACCCCGCGCAATCGGCAGTTCACGACTGGCATACGGCACCTGGTAGCCGGGAAGGGCAATCGCTTTGAGGATGCGGCGGCGCAGCTCACGTTTAGCATACGGATCAAGATAGGCATAACTGTAATCGGACTGAGGCGTCGTCAGTTGTTCAAGCATCATGATCCTGCCTCTGGAACGGGTTTCGCTTCGGCGGCGTACATGGTGTTAATCACTTTACGGATGTTGTCCAAACTGCTGGCAAAGGTCACGTAATGGGGCAGTTTGAAATGGATACAAAAGCCCGACGCCTCGACAGGTTCGGTGTGATACATAACAAATTCTTCGCGGTGGGCAGGATGAGGATTCGCCGCGTTCATTTCGAGATCGAGCGTTGCCCCCGCGATCAGCTTGACCTCGTTCCAACCCATTGTTGCCGAAAAACCAAGTGTGAATCCCTGCTTATTATCTGCACCACCGTTGTTGACGACCTCACAATGACTCACACGCACACGCCCCGCGCTGAACACTTCTCCCGTCACCGGATGCTTGAGTTCAACCTCAGCATACCCTAGTCGTAACTCATTGACTGTCGGGTGAATCAACCCGTAGCCGCGCATACTCGCATAACCCAACGCGAGGATGCCACCTGTATCGGCACGGGCTAACGCTTGTAGTCGATGCGCTCTCGGCGCGGGGAAGGTGACGGTATCCGTTGTCACATCGGGGATTTCAGTTGCCTCGGTGATGTCTAGGGGGGCGTCGGGAAGTAGATTATTTTCACGATGCCAGTCTGCTACCGCCGGATAGACTCGCGGTGCGGGCGACTCAGCGGGTTCAAACGTCTGATCCTCAGATGGACGACCTTCGAGAACGTTCATTTTCAGTAGGCGATGACTGTAATCCAACGTCGGACCCAAGACCTGTCCGCCGGGAATGTCTTTGAATGCCGCCGAGATGCGCCGTATCGTGAACAACTGATCGGCTGAACTTGGCTGTGCATAGGCGATGCGCGGCTGAGTCGCACGGTAGGCGCGGAGCAGTAACACCGCTTCATACAGATCGCCGCCCGTTTGGGCAATCGCCAGCGCCGCCAGTTCAGGCGAGTACAGCGACCCTTCGCCCATGACTCGATCAACGAGATAGGGCAAGTTTCGCTCAATCGAACGCACTTGCTCTAAGGTGATGTCTCCGTTGAGCGATAGATAGAACTTTTCCGCGTTCTGGATCGCTTCTTCGCCACCTTTTGCAGCGACATACATACTATTTCGCTCCGATTCGCGTGCTGCGCGGAATGCCGATCACGTCCTGACCGCTGACCAAGAAAATGTCCCACCCTAACGGGTAACGGATGATCTGCTGGCGAAGCGTCCAGAATTCAGCGGGAATGCCGCCTATAGTGATGGTGTAGACACCTTGAATGCCCGCGCCGCTGAGGTCAACCGTGCTGCCCTGCCCCAACGTGCATCCGATGACAAGCGTAGCCGATTGGTCGGGATATTGCATCGTTCCCACACTGGCATTTTTGAGTTCGCCCAGGTGGTCAACCGTCAGCGCGGGGTAGAAGTGATAAGCGGCACGACCCGACGGCAGCGAACGTGCGCCCGTATGACGCAGTACGGTTTCCAACTCGGCATCGGGCGTATAGAAACTCGTTTCAAGATCGAGCAGCGCCGCGCCCATATCGGCATAAGGGCTGCTCGTGGATAATCGTTTTGATCTGCCGGGATAACTCAACGCCCACATCAACGCGAGGAAGGTTTCGCGGGCGCGGGCTTCGGCAGAGGTATATAGGGGAACGTTCATTAAAACGTCTCCAGTTCTACGCGGGTGGCTTCGACAGCGCGTAAAAGTTGCTCATCTGTTTGGGCTTGGGTATTCGCCTGTGCTTCAACAAAGGCGAGGATCACATCACGCAGGATGTTCGCGCTGATCGCTGCATCAAGCAGGGCAACCGCCAGCGATTGTTCTAAGTCGCGCCCCATGCACACCGCATAGCCCTGTGTGCCGCCGCTGATTTGCACATGCGATTCGGTCACAAGGATTTCGCCAAGATGAAATAGTGTGCCTTTTGACGGATCAGTGTAAGGAAGCATGACGAGTCCGCTTCGGTTGGTGATCACGGTGATCTCGCCTACTTGCGGGATAACATTCTCTGCAAGGGATTTGACAAGATCGGCGGGGGCATGGGTGAGAAGGGTTAAATACTCTGCTTGCGAAAAATTGTTCACGACAGTAAACCTATTGGGTTATACGAAACAAAATGTGGGCGATCAAACTGTTTGATCGCCCACACAACACTTAAAACAGAGATTTAGCGGGCGCCCAAGTCCAACTGCAAAAGGGTTGCAGTATCGCGCAGACCGTCATACAGGTTGTCCAGCGATTCCAAGCCCAAGAATTCGGTTGGATTCACGTAGTAGCGTTCCAGCGAAACAATCAATTCGGGATCGTTAGCAATGTCGAGCAGCGCCGTCTGAACGGCAGTCTTGAACGATTCCGGCAGATCACCGCGCACGGCGAACGGCGTGTCAGGGATAACCGACGATTGGCTGAACACGACCACGTTACCATCGGGGCATTCAGCGTAAATCGCGTCAATTTCTTCCTGCGTCATGACTTCGTAGTAGGGGAATTCGCCTGTGTCCGCATTGTAACCGCACAGTTCGATTAAGCCTTCGTTCGCTTGCGCGACGAGGTTGCCATCGAAGGTTGCGCCTGCATCCGTGTTGCCTTCAACGACGCTCAACACCGACGAGGGGTGATTGCCTGCGAAAACAACCGTCGCAAATTCTTCGATCTGCGCCGGGTCAGTGAAGCCCATCGAGGTCATGATGTCGGTTGCGGGGATCAGATAGCCGCTGGTGGAAGCCGGGTCAGTGAACGAGAATGTGCGTCCTTCCAGATCAGCAACGCTGGCAATGCCCGAACCCTTGACCGTAAACAGGAGGCTGAAATAACCGGGGACGAATTCCGTTTCCGGGTTTGTTGCTTCTTCCAACGTGATGCCTTCTTGGAAGTTGGCAACCGCAATCGCTTCGGCGTTGGCTTCTTGAGCGGCGAGGACATACGAGAACGGACCGACTTCCATTGCATCGGCGCGACCCGCACGCATCGCTTCAATCACGGCGGTGTAGCTTGTACCCGTGATCAAGACTGTGCGAACACCCAACTGGGTCTCCAGATAGACGCGCAGGGGTTCAACCGATGACAGGGCTTCTTCCACGTTATCGCCGGGGTACACACCAACGATGAACGTTTCGGGCCAACCCATGCGATCCGTTTCGGGGGTATCCTGAGCCGAGACGCTCAGACCGAACGCGACGAGGACGAGAATCATTGCAAAGACGATACCGAATTTCTTCATGCGATCCCTTTCTAAACAGGTCAAAAAATGCGTGCTAGATGAAACGACTCCGCACGTAGTTACTGAAACGGTCAATGACCGTGACAGCGATAACCAATATGATCACCGTACCCATCATCTTGTCGTACTGGAACAAGCCCATGTACTTTTGCAGTTCGAAACCCACACCGCCCGCGCCGACATAACCCAAAATCGTCGCGTTGCGGACGTTATGCTCGAAGTAGACGAGGGAATACGAGATCAGCAGCGGGACGGCTTGCGGTAGCACCGCATACATAAACGTTTGAATGCCGCCCGCGCCTGTTGCTTGTACGGCAAGCACCTGCTGCGGATCAATTTGTTCGATGGCTTCTGCGAATAGGCGAGACAGTGAGCCAACCGAACCGAAGATGATCGCCAATACGCCGGGAAAGGGTCCCAAACCGACGGCGGCAACGAAAACCAAGCCGTAGATCAGTTCGGGGACGGAGCGCAGCGTATTTAAGACAAGGCGCGTAATTTGATAAATAGTGGGGTGTGGCGATACGTTTTTCGCCGCCAACAGCGAGAACGGGATGGCGAGTAACACCGCGCCAATCGTGCCGATGATCGCCATTTGAATAGTCTCAACGACGGCGGTGACAATGGTGGGCCAGCCAATCGTGATTCCGGTGGCGTTGATCACATAGCGCACGGTTTCGACACCCGCATTCCGAATCAGCGAGATTCGTTGAGGTAAGTCGCGCTGCAATACCGGAACAGGTTGATCGCCTACATAGATGAACAGGCGATCTGTCGTGGCATAGGCGTTTCGGATAGCAACTTCCGCATCTGCTATTGAAACGCTCAGTTCTTCGCCGCCGTTGAGGAATGTCCGCTCTGTGCCACGCCCAAGCTCAAATTCGGGCGGAAACAACCGCGTGATGAAATTCCACACATCCGGTAAGCCTTCAACCAGCGTACCCAAGCTGGTTTCCGTTCCGTTGACACTCCATGTCAGCAGACCTACCACGAGGAAAAACAGGATCACCACACGCCAGCTCAAGCTAGGAATAGGGCGTAGCAGTTGTTCGCGCAAGATTTCCGGCGAGACAGGGACAGGGGTTGGTTTAGCTGTGACTGTTTGATTGGTCATGGACGCACCCTAAATTACAAGCCGCTGCGGTTTGACAACTTCTCGAAGGACGGGAAAGTCCTCAACGTCGTCGCGTGCCGACTTATCTTTGTCAAAGCGGTAGATTTGATCCATCACATCGTCGGTCAAACCTTCGGGCGATCCGTCATAAACGACAACGCCCTGTGCGATTCCGATCAAGCGATCCGCGAACTGCTTGGCAAGTTCAACCTGATGAATATTGATCAGGGTTAACACGCCGTCTTCACGGGCAACACGGGCAAGGTCTTTCATGACCTGAACGCTAAGTTCAGGGTCGAGACTGGCAACGGGTTCATCGGCAAGGATAATTTTGGGTTCTTGCGTAATGGCACGGGCGATAGAGACACGTTGTTTTTCACCACCGGAAAGCCGATCCGCACGGGAATGAGCGCGATGGAGCAGCCCCACCCGTTCTAGACTGCGTAGCGCAATCCGCCGATGCTCACGGTTGAAGTAGAACAATAGGCTGCCGATCCCCTGGTTATAGCCCAAACGCCCGGTGAGGACGTTGGTGATGGCAGGCAGCCGTTCAACCAGATTAAACTCTTGCCAGATAAACCCAACGTAACGGCGTGCTTGCCGGAGCTGTGACGCGCTCATTTGGGTAATATCTTCGCCATCTAACGAGATGCTGCCAGAACTCGGCTTTTGCAATCCGTTGATGCAGCGCAGCAGAGTCGATTTACCAGCACCAGAACGCCCAATAATCGCAATAATCTCGCCTTGACGGGCGGAAATGGTGATCGATTTAAGGGCTTCATTTCCGTTCGGGTAGACGACGCGTAGATCAGTTACTTGCAGCATACGCAGTACATTTCCTTCGCTCACTGAATCGCATCAGACGTGCAACGAACGCTACTCATTTGAATTTAGCGAACTTGGGAAGCGTAACCAGCGTGTATCAAGCACAAGCCAAGAAATGATTAAGAACCATGCAAGTTATAATGATTAAAAATTAAATAATATTTGGCGGCGGTATCTTGAGATAGAATGCTCAAAAAAAGGATTGAAGCCTCATGTATAACGGTTTTAGAAATGCAAGAATCGGCTGGTGGTTCTTGCTCATTGCAAGTATTCTGCTCTTGCTCCAGCGTTCAAAGCGACAGCGGCTTATCGTAATAGGACATCGCGGCGCAGCGGGACTCGCGCCTGAAAACACGCTGGCGAGTCTGCAAGTTGCACAGAGATTAGGGGCAACGTGGGTCGAGGTCGATGTACAGCGTACCCGTGATCAGGTATTGGTCATTTTGCATGACAACGACCTTGACCGCACGACCAACGGCACAGGCAAGGTGCTAGAGATGGATTCTGAATATGTGGCTACCCTTGATGCGGGTTCATGGTACGGATCAAAATTCGCGGGCGAACCTATCCCCCGGTTGGATGAAGTGCTAGTTTTCATACGCGAACACAAACTGACCTTGTGCCTTGAAGCGAAAGACCCGGCGCTCTATCCCGGCATTGGCGAACAGCTTGCTACTGCGATTCGGGAACATCAACTCGTGTCGCAAGTCGTCGTCATTTCGTTTGATCGGGAATGGCTGCGCGGTTTCAGCGAATTTGCCCCCGATATAACGGTTGGCAGTTTATGGGAAACGCCTCACGACGCGAACAGCGTTCCCACAGCACAGTATATTGATGTGTACTGGCTTACGGCGCTGCTCAATCCAACCCTCATTTGGCAAGCGCATCAAGACGGACGCAAACTCATTGTGTGGACAGTAAATTCCCCCATCATCGCGTGGCTGCTGGTTTTGCTCGGCGTGGATGCGATCACTACAGACCGCCCGGACTTGATGCTTCCACTAGCCGGAGACTAACACACATAACATTCCCTTCAATGTGCGTTAATCTAGTCACAGTTTTGTCTTAACGTTGCTCCCTTACACTGCCCCAAAGCTATCGAATCAAAATTGAGAAAGTAGCCCTGCAGCCATTATCCTCTCTCCTTGTTTTTGATGCGATAGCCTTGTACACTGCCCTCTTGCGAATTGACACAGTGGTTTTTGAGGAGAAATAAGTCATGCTGAACCGTAAAATCGGTCTTTCAATGTTTTTCT
>JBBQRJ010000002.1:0-35210 GCA_038214955.1 Aggregatilineales bacterium
TAACGATAATGAAGATGGAAGCAAGCGCCCCGGCGAAGGTCATTCTGTTTGGCGAACACGCCGCCGTGTATGGACAACCTGCGATTGCTGCTCCCGTGTCGAGTTTACGGGCGTTCGCAACCGTCGAGCCAAACCCGGCAGGGTTGATTGGATTACACATCGACGCGCCTGATCTCAATCAACGTTTGCCTGTCGATATTCGCGCCGAATCAGTCGATAACGCGCTGGCGCTCACCGCGCAGTTGGTCTTAACTTCGCTCAATGCCCTACCCCCTGATGTGACAATCTCTATCCGATCACAAATCCCTATCGCCAGCGGCTTAGGCAGTGGATCAGCCGTTTCGACTGCCCTTGCCCGCGCTTTATGCCTTGTGCTAGATCGTCGCATGGAGGATGCGGCGCTCAACCGCTTGATCTACGAGGTCGAGAAGATTCATCACGGCACGCCGAGCGGCATTGACAACACCGTGATTGTCTACGAGCGTCCGGTCTATTTTGTGCGCGACAAAACGCTGGATACGTTGACTCTCGGCGCTCCCCTCACCCTTTTGATCGGGGATACGGGAATCGGCGCATCTACAAAAATCGCGGTAGGCGATGTGCGAAAACGCTACGACCTAGATCGGGAGGCAACCGAGAACATCATTCACGCGATTGGGAACATCACTGAGAAGGCACGCGAGGCAATAGAACGCGGCGATGTGCTGGCAGTAGGCGCAACGATGAACGAAAATCACGAACTGTTACGTCAATTAACGGTTTCATCGCCTGAACTTGATCATTTAGTTGGGGCGGCGCAGCAATCGGGCGCACTAGGGGCGAAAATGTCCGGCGGTGGGCGCGGCGGCAACATGATCGCATTAGTCACGCCAGAAACAGCGGATCAAGTCGAAAATGCCTTACGAAAAGCGGGTGTAGTTCGCGTTTTCACAACCACCATAGCCTAAGGGATAATCATGCTCGTTTTTCTCAAACTCGGCGGCTCATTAATCACCGATAAGCGGGTCGAAAACAGCTTTCGGGAGAGTGTCGCGGCGCGGGTTGCTGCTGAAGTTGCGGCGGCATTGCGACAGGATGAAAGTTTGCAACTTCTCATCGGGCATGGCAGCGGTTCTTTCGGTCATGTGGTTGCCAAACGCTATCAGACGATGCAAGGCGTTCACACCGCCGATGAATGGCGCGGTTTCGCTCATGTCGCTACTGTCGCCGCCGAACTCAACACCCTCATGGCGAAAACACTGCACGCGGCAAATGTTCACGTCTGGCGATTTCAGCCGTCCGCCTCTGCTCTAAGCCGTGATGGGGTACTCGTGAGTATGGCACATGAGCCGATCCGCCATGCGCTGTCGCAGCGCCTTGTCCCGCTCGTGTACGGTGATGTTTCGCTGGATGAGAGGCGAGGCGGCACGATCATTTCTACCGAAACGGTATTTTTCTATTTAGCACGTCACCTTCCCGTCGATCAAATCTTTTTGCTTGGCGAGGTGGACGGCGTTTACGACGAATCCGGCATCGTGATCCCGCGCATCACCCCTTCCACACTGCCGGCTGTTGAGCGGGCGCTCGGTGGTTCAGCCGGAACGGATGTTACAGGCGGTATGGAAACCAAAGTCCGCGATATGGTGGCGCTCACTCAAGCCGTACCGCGTTTGTCGATACGCATTTTTAACGGCAATACACCGGGGTTGATCGAATCGGCGCTGCTTGGTCATGAGCAACCGGGAACGCTCATCTGCGCGGACTCCGCCCTAACTGATCCGCCGCCCGATTCACGATCATAACGCTCAACGTAATCGCTACTCCCGGCGCAAACGCGATCCACGGCGCAGAGCGAAATGCTTGACGCCCTTCTGCCAGCATCACACCCCAATCGGGTACACCCGGTTCACCGCCGAGTCCCAGAAAACTCAGCGCGGCACTGTTGAGCAAACTGTAGCTGAACACCACCCCTGCATAGGCAAGCAGCGTCGGCGCGATATTTGGCAGCACATGAAGGAGGACGATTCGCGTGGGAGTCGCGCCTAAAGACCGTGCGCTTTCCAGATACCCCGCCCCACGAATCGCCAGTGCTGCGCCGCGAACGACTCTCACCGTAGGCACAATCTGGGCAATGCCAACAGCAAACGCCAGAGGCATTACGCCCTGCCCCAACAAGGTCAGCACGATCAACGCAATGACAACGCTCGGAAACGCCAGCACCGCATTAATCGAGCTATCTGCAAGTTGTTCAACGAGGCGTGGAGCGGCGCTCAATGCCAACCCGCCAATGATTCCCGGCAGCAGCGCGATCACGGTTGCCAGCGCCGCGACACCAAATGTCCGCCAACCACCTGTCGTCACGCGACTCCACACATCGCGCCCTAACGCATCCGTCCCTAAAATATGAGCGGCATGGGGAGGCAAACGCTGAGAGTCTGTATCAGTAGACATGGGATCATGGGTCGCTAACAGCGGCGCGACGATCACAAACGCGATGAGAAACATGAGCAAACGCATCAGGCGGCGACTCGCGGGTCAAGCTGGCGCGTGATCACGTCAGCGGCGGCGTTAACGATGATGTAGACGGCGGCAGTCCACACGACGATCCCCTGCACTACCGGGTAATCCTGTCGCATGACTGCATCTAGCAGCACACGCCCGATGCCGGGACGGTTGAACAGCGTTTCGGTGATCACCACGCCGCCGAGCAAAAACCCAGCTTGCAGCGCAATCACGCTGACAGCGGGGAGCAGACTCGCCCGCAAGATATGTCGCCAGACGATCAAGCCTTCGGGGAGTCCTTTACTGCGTGCCGTAAACACGAAATCTGCATTGACGGTTTCAGCAACGCCCGCCGCGATCACGCGCCCAATTGCCCCGGCGGTGTGAAACCCCAGCACCGCCGAAGGCAGGATCAAGCCCGTCAAACCGGAGTCGCCTGATGAAGGTAGCCAGTCCAGCAGGAGGGCAAACACCCAGATCGCCAGCGTCCCCGTCCAATAGATCGGCGCACTCAACGCGATATTCAGCGCAAACCGTGCGCTTGACGACCCTAAGCCCGCCGCGCTCCCTAGTATCAGCCCGGCGATAATTGCAACCAGCAGCGCCGCAAGCGCAAGGCTGACCGTTGGCACAACCTGACGAGCGACGATCTCATTGACAGGCTGACCATCCAGCATCGACACACCCAGATCGCCTGATACGACGCCGACAAGCCAGTCCGTATATTGCGTGAACAGCGGTGCATCGAGTCCGAGTGCCGCACGCCGCGATTCGATTTGAGCCGCACTTGCCCCGCTGTCCACAAGTTGCGCTGTGATCGCGTCACCCGGTAGCAGACGCAGCGCGAAGAATGCCAACGTTGCCGCCAGCCATAGTACGCCGATGACGCGCAGAATCACCCGCCGCTCACCGTGACATTATTGAGAATCGGAAACCACCCGTAGGCATCATAGGTCAAGTTTTGAATGGTTGACTGTACCCCATTCAGGTTGACGTAATCTCGGATCGGCAGGATCAACGCTCGATCCATGATGATACGCTGCGCCTCAGCATACAAACTACCACGCGCTGCTGCATCTGACTGAACCACTGCATCACGCAGTACACGATCTAAATCTGCATCGATGAAGTTTGTCCAGTTATTGACGCCATCGGTAGTAAAGTAGCGGTTGAGGAAGGACGGATCGCTGCCAAATTCGTAGAACGCGACGAGATTATATCCCCCCTGGTTCACTCTTTCGACCAGCGCATTACGGGTTGGCACGGTTTCTAACACCACCCGCAAACCAACTTCTCGCCACTGATCTTGTAGAAGCTGCGCTACATCGGGGATCAAACCCCAGGGCGGCACAATGACGTTCAGAATAAGTTCTGAACCACCGAAATCGAGATAACCGTTATTGTCGCTGTCCGTATAGCCCGCGCTTTCCAACAATGCCCGTGCTTGACCGGGATCATAGTCATATGCTCCCGCGACGGCACTGCTGTAAAAGCGGGTGCTTGCCGCAATAGGCGACCATGCAATCGGTGAGAATCGCTGAAATACCGCATCGATCATCGCTTCACGGTTGGTCGCAGTGATCAATGCCCGCCGTACCACAAGGTTATCTGTCGGAAACTGTTCGGTGTTCATGAGGAATTGCAGCGGCTGCCCCGGCACATTCACCGGATTTAGGATAATTTCTTGGTTCACTGCCAACGCCCGCGCATCCACTGGCAGCAGTTCGCCCATGACCTGTACGTCACCGCCTTCAAGCGCAATTGCACGGGTGGCGGGGTCGGTGTAAAAGCGAAATTCAATCTCGTCTACCGAATCAGAAGTCGGCGCGTTGTAAAATGCCGGACCCCAACTGTAATTGAGGTTGCGCCGAATAACCAACCGATCTTGCGGCACATATTCGACGAACTGGAACGGACCCGTCCCTACCTGATTAAACTGATAGCGTTCATTCGAGAACGCACTCAATGCGGCGGGGCTTGCCATCCCCAGATACACTTGACTCAACGAGTCGAGCAGCGGGCTATAAGGTTCGGACAAGATGAGCCGAATGGTGCTGTCGTCTACAATCTCATAACTCGTGTAAGAACCGAGCATGAAAATCGCCTTTTGTGACGCGGTGTCCGGGTTGGTGATTCGGTCAAGGTTGGCGGCAACGGCTTGGGCGTTGAACGTAGTCCCATCATGAAACGTTACCCCCTGTTTGAGGATGAACGTGTAGTTCAACCCATCGGGCGATACCGTCCAACTACTTGCCAGACCCGCGACAAAATCACCCGTTGTAGGGTCACGATAGACCAGCGTGTCATAGACCGAACGGAGGGGTATCCCTAATTCGGATGAAGCATGAATATGCGGATCGAACCCGCTAGGCTGTAAAGTCAACCCATAAATAATACGATGGCGAGATTGAGCTTCACTCGTCGTTGTACAGGCGTTCAACATCAACGCCAGCAGAATAATTACTCTAAGAACTTTCAGCAGCATATTTCACCTTTTCCGCTTGTGCGTTAGGATTTTAGCGGACGTTGTGATGAGAGGTAAGGCTTTTCTTGACCAGCTATCGATTGTTGACCCCGCCTGATGAAAAAGAAGAGGTTTATCCCTATCGTCGTGTATGGGGGAGCGCAGTCGTCGAAAGTGCGATTCTGTTTGGCGTGACCGCTGTGATCTATGTGGCGATTCAGTTTATCGGACTGTCACTTCCAGATATTCTGATTCAGCCTGTGAATATTCTACTGGCGCTTCTCCCTGCCCTGCTCTGGTTGATTTTCTCCGTGTGGCGAGAACGCGCCGCCACCGAACCACGCCGACGTTTGGTTGTTGTCGCGGTGATCACCGCCCTCGCTGCCAATGCGATTGCTATTCCCTTTGTCGAGAATGTCTTGCAACCTGAACGCTGGCTGTCACTGGCGGGGGCAGTCAATCGAATTGTCGGTTACACGTTTACGTTTGCCGTCGTACAGGAAATTTTGAAATATATCGTCGTTCGTTATCTGGCATGGGATGATGAATACCGCGTCCGTTTGGACAGTGTGGCTTATACGCTGGCAAGCGCCATCGGCTATGCAACCGTCTTAAACCTCAACTTTGTACTTGCGAACACGATTACGCCAGACATCGCCGCCATGCATGTTGTAGATACCGTCGTTGTAAATTTCATTGGCAGCATGATTGTCGCTTACGGGCTGGCAGAAGTGCGCTTCGACAACCCGAACCCATTTTTACTCACCAGCATGATCGCTCTCGCGGCGCTCGTGAACGGCGTCGTGATTCCCTTTCGCGCTGGTCTGGTCAATGCGGGCTTTTCGGTGGATGGTTCGACTCCGAATCTGCTGTTTGGGTTGGGGTTGTCGGCAGGCAGTTTGATCATCGTCGGCGTGATCGTTTCGTTTCTGTTTAATGCCGCTGAACGTCGCGCCCGTGAAGCAGCGCGTGAGGTATAATCATGGCAATTATTGAAGTTGCCCCGCGCCCATCTGGTCTTTCTGCACGCCAGCGATGGAGTCACTATTTCGCCCTCATTTACGCGGTGATCGCTATTTTTGTAGGGTTGAACCTGCGGGATTCTGCCCTTAACGCGACCATCCCCTATGTGAACAGTTCTGCCGGCATTCGCGCTTATTACCCGCTCAATTGGCTGCTTGATGTGAGCGGTAGTTATGTTTTTCGTGTGCGCGATATGTCGCAGAGGGGCTTCAAGACCACTATAGAGGTCGATGTGCAGCCCGTAACCATCAATACGACTGCCCGCAATCTGCTGGACAGCCTTACGCTCAATCGTTCCCGTACACTGTCCGCCTACAACGTGCTTGCCACCGACCCCTATACGCTGTCCGGTGATCGTCAAGCCACTGCCATGACCTATGTATTTGTCGCCAGCGAGACGAATCCCTTTCTGGAGAGTTTGCCCATCGTTGTTGAAGGTTTAGACGTAATTACGATTCAAAGTGGACAGGCGATCATCATTACGTTTCTTTCGGATGAACGCAGCTACGAAGAAAACCTGCCGATTTTCCAGAGGTTTTTAGATGATCTCGAATTTTAGACGCCTTACGCTGATCATCGTTATTGGGTTGGTATGTGTTGTGCCGACCTTCGCCCAGACGGGATTTGATCTCGAACGTATTCAGCGGGCAACCGTGTTCATCATGCAAGCCAGCAGTATTGGCGATGAATTGATCGTGCGCTGCGTCGGTTCTGGAACGCTGGTGAGCCGCGACGGTCTCATTTTGACGAATGCACATAACACCCTACAGAGCGATAACTGCCCCGGCGATACACTGATTATCTCGTTGAGTGTGCGTATTGATGAAGCGCCGATCCCCGTTTATCAGGCAGAGATCATCCAAGCCGATTCGGGCTTAGACCTCGCGCTTTTGAGAATTGTCCGCCAGAACGACGGGCGTTTAGTCGAACGGAGTTCACTCGCGCTGCCTTTTGTCGAACTTGGCGATTCGGCTGCCCTCGCGTTAGATCAAACGGTGACGGTGGTCGGCTACCCAACATTTGGCGATGAGTCGGTAGCCGTTCAACGCGGCACAGTGATCGGTTTCACAGCAGAACCGAGCGGCGGTGATAAATCGTGGATTAAGACCGGGCTTGAGATTCCCGGTACGGTGTCCGGTGGTGGCGCGTATGATCCACAGGGACGGCTGATCGGTGTGCCTACGACTGCACCCGTCACCATCGATTCTCCTCAAGCCCGCTGTATTACACTTCAGGACAGCAACGGCGACGGTCTGGTCAATACCAATGACGTGTGTGTACCCGTCGGCGGTATCATCAATTCGCTGCGTCCTTCAAGTTTTGTTCGCCCCCTGTTACGCGCCGCGTCGCTTGGGTTAACGCTAGAAGCAATCACCGGTTTTTTCGAGCGTCCAACGGTGACGGGTACGCCAACCTTCACAGGCATGTTCTTTGCCCCTTCGGTCAATGCTGCGGGAATGCCCACCAGCGTCAGCAGCAGTCTACCAACAGGGAGCGATAGTCTCTATCTGTTTTTCTCGTATACCGATATGACGCCGGAAACCGTCTATGAAATGCGTGTGACGATTCAGGGCATCGAAAACCCGACCTTTAGCCTCTCCCCTGTTCGTTGGAGCGGCGGGAACAGTGGCTTATGGTATATCGGCACAACGGGACAACCGATCCCCAACGGGTTATACGATTTCACGCTGTTCATAGACGGCGTACCGCTCGACAGCGCACGCATCAACGTGGGCGGCTCGTTGGAGCAAGAACCAGAATTTTCCGATATATTTTTTGGTATCGAGGATTTACGCGGCAACCTTTTTGGCGAAGGCTTTGTTTTGCCGACGGGCAGCACCGCCAGCGCCCGCTTTATCTTCCGCAACATGAACGATGGCTCTCCGTGGACGGCGATCTGGTATTTCGAGGGTACTGAGGTTTACCGTGAAAGCAATGTGTGGGGCGCTGGCACAAACGGCACGCAGACGATCCGCATTCAAGACCCGAACGGCTTGCTCCCCGGCAGCTACCGACTTGCGCTCTATATCGACAATCGACTAGCGTCCCTGTCAGACTTCACGCTGGCGGGCGCACAGGAAGGCGCTTTAGCGCGTATCTTCCAGAATGCCCATTTCACCGCCGCCAGTACCGAAGATGAAGCAATAGACGCCTCTCCCGTGAACAGTTTCACCGCAGGCACAGAATCAATTTACGCTTTGTTCGATTGGGAGCAAATTCGCCCCGGTACACTCTGGAAGATGCGCTGGTCAATTGATGATGAGGTGTTCTACGAGCAAACCGCCCCATGGAATGGCACAGAAAGCGGCGAAAACTACCTCATGCGGCTGTCAGCGGCGGGCGGCGTGCCGGACGGAACCTACCGGATGCAGCTTTTCGTCAATGATCTGGTGTTCGCAGAAACGCAAGCCCGTGTCGGCATCGGGCAGCTCCCTATTGATCGCTTCTCTCAAGCCAGCGGTTTGCAGATGCGCGGGCAAATCTTCGATTCGGTGACGGGGGAAGGCATTCCCGGCGTGACGTTTATCCTCGTCAGTGCCGACTATTCGGCGGCTGAATTCACCCGTGATTGGAATCAGGAACAGGTTTATGCCATTGCCATCACAGACCGTAACGGGCGTTTTCAGTTGGATCGCAACCTGCAACCGAATACGCCTTACAGTGTGGTAATCGTCGCAGAAGGCTACATCCCCGTATTGGCAGATGGGGTCGAAGTTGCGCCGGATGCCGGAATTATCGACATTCCCATTTATTTGACGCGAGGCTAATCAATGGCAGACAAAGAACGCCTAGACATCATCGTATTTGATCGGGGACTCGCCTCAAGTCGTGAGAAAGCACGCGGCATGATCATGGCGGGCGAAGTGTTCGTCAATGGGGATAGGGTCGATAAACCGGGAACTCGTATCGAAGTGGCTGCCGAAGTCACAGTGAAAAGCAGACCGCGTTTTGTCAGCCGGGGCGGTGACAAATTAGCGGCGGCGCTCGACGCCTTCCTCGTAGACGTAAGCGGGCGCACCTGTGCAGATGTGGGAGCAAGCACAGGAGGCTTTACCGACTGTCTGCTGCAATATGGCGCGGCGAAAGTCTACGCGCTCGATGTAGGCTACGGACAGATCGCCTACACTTTGCGACAAGACCCCCGCGTCGTCAACATTGAACGGACGAACGCCCGCTATGTAGAATCGCTGGCTGAACAGGTTAGTTTCGTCTCGGTGGATGCGTCGTTCATTTCGCTTAAACTGCTGCTGCCCGTCCTTAAAAATTGGCTCACTCCCGCCGCTGATGTTATCCCCTTGATCAAGCCGCAGTTTGAGGCGGGACAAGCCGATGTTGGCAAAGGCGGCGTCGTGCGCGACTCCGCTATTCATGTGCGCGTCTTGAATGAAGTTCTGACGTTTGCCTCTGAAACAGGCTTCTCGGTACAGGGTTTGATCCGTTCGCCGCTCAAGGGTCCCGCTGGAAATATTGAATTTCTAGCATGGTTAGTGTGGGGCGGGGATCAAGCCTCAAAAGACATTGAACCGTTGATCCAAACAGTCGTTTAACTCTCGTCCTCCTTCTGCTATACTTCACTGGTGACGAAATTTGAAACGGAAACCCGATGAAGCGCGAGAATATCCGCAATTTTTGTATTATTGCCCACATCGATCACGGGAAAAGCACGCTGGCTGACCGTTTATTGCAGTTTACCAATACGGTAGCTGACCGTGATATGCAGGAACAACTGCTCGACAGTATGGATTTGGAGCGTGAACGCGGCGTCACGATCAAAGCGTCGGCGGTACGTATGACTTATACGGCGATGAACGGCGAAGAATACGAAATCAATTTGATCGATACACCCGGTCACGTCGATTTTACTTACGAAGTCAGCCGCGCTCTACAGGCGTGTGAAGGCGCGATCCTCGTGGTCGACTCGAGTCAAGGTATTGAGGCACAAACTTTAGCCAATGTCTATCTCGCGTTGGAGCAAGACCTTGAGATTATCCCGGTGATCAACAAGATTGACCTCCCTGCTGCCCGTCCCGACTCAGTGGCGCAAGAAGTCGAAAACCTGATCGGTTTCCCGGCAGAAGATATTCTTCGCATCTCTGCAAAGCAGGGACTCGGCATTCAAGAAGTCTTAGAAGCGGTCATCGCCCGCGTACCGCCGCCCAAGGGCAATCTCGCTGCGCCGCTGCGTGCGCTTGTTTTCGACTCGCACTACGACTCATACAAAGGCGTCGTCGCCTACGTCCGCGTGATTGATGGTTCGATCAATAAGCAAGACACCTTGAAACTCATGGCGACTGAAGCCTTATTTGATCCTGTCGAAATCGGCATCTTTAATCCGGCGATGAAACCGATTGAGAGTCTGGGCGCGGGTGAAGTGGGCTACGTGGCAACAGGCTTCAAGACGGTGCGCGAATGTCGCGTGGGCGATACGATCACGCTGGCGCTCAACGGAGCAACCGAAATTTTGCCGGGCTACCAGCAGGTTAAGCCGATGGTGTTCGCTGGTTTGTACCCCACCGACAACGATGATTACGTTGAACTACGAGAAGCCCTCGAAAAGCTGCAACTCAACGATGCGTCGCTCGTGTACGAGCCGGAAACCTCACAGGCGTTGAATTTCGGCTTTCGCGTAGGCTTTCTCGGCTTGTTCCATATGGAAATTGTGCAGGAACGTTTAGAACGTGAGTACGATATTGATATTCTTGCCACCGCGCCGAGCGTAGAGTATCAAATTTTGAAGCGGAACGGCGAGACGATCACGATTGACAGCCCTGCGTTTTTGCCCGACCCCAACGAGATTGACGAAATCCGCGAACCCTGGATGAAAATTCAACTCTATTCGCCCGAAGAATTTATCGGCGTGCTGATGGATTTGGTCATTAAGAAGCGCGGGCAGTTCATCACGATGGAATATCTCGATAAAACCCGCGTCATGTTGACCTATCGTCTGCCCCTCGCGGAAGTCATTGTCGATTTCTATGATCGCCTCAAAAGCATCACGCGGGGATATGCCAGCCTCGATTATTCGTTTGACAAATATCAAGTCGAAGATTTGGTCAAACTGGATATTCTCGTCAACGGTGATCCCGTCGATGCGCTGGCGATCATTGTTCACAAGGACGATGCGTATCACAAAGGGCAGAAACTGGTCAGCAAGCTAAAAGAACTGATCCCGCGTCAGCAGTTTGTTGTTCCCATTCAGGCAGCAGTCGGCAAGAAAGTTATTTCCCGCGCAGACGTGAAAGCCATCCGTAAAGACGTGCTGGCGAAATGCTACGGCGGCGACATCAGCCGTAAAAAGAAACTGCTCGAAAAGCAGAAAAAGGGCAAGCGCCGCATGAAAATGATCGGCTCGGTGGAAGTGCCACAGGAAGCATTTATGGCGCTCCTCAGCCTCAATGACGACGATTAAATCGTGTTTGGGAGAACGCAGAGATTTTAATCCCCTCTGTGTTCTCCGCGTTCTCTGCGGTGAACTAGCTGTTTATCCATGCGTGGATGAGCCGCGCTTGACCTTCTGGCAAGTCACCCGCTTCCACCAGTTGATCAACTAAATCACTCAGCTTCACCAGTGCAACGACGTTTACCCCATCCAACGCAACTTCTCGACATTCCAAGATGGTGACCAGCGTATGAATTTCTAACCCAACGCGCCGCGCTCCTCTCACCAACGCTTCAACCGACGGATCAAAGCCAACGCTGTTGGTCACGAGCAGCGCGGGATGCCCGATGTCATATGCGCCCACGAGATCATCAACCGCGTTAGCAAGCGTCCCTTTGCTGTAAACCAATGAGACACCCAAACGTAATGACAGTGCTACACCCAAGGGAATGGCTTCTGCCGTCGCCAATAAGCGGGTCATGGGTACGTCTGTAAGACACTGTGCGGCAGCCTCTGTGATCTCACGCAGCAAGGCAGGGTAAGACGCAATCAGGTTCAGTGAAAGGTCGAAGGGTATAATATCGCCGTTTCGGGGGAACGCGCCGAATTGAATCAATCCAGCTTGAATCAACTGTTGTTCAATCATCGTTGTGACCGTTCCGCGCTGACTGCCGCCCTCACCTGCTGATCAAAATCATCACCGCTGCCCGCATACAAGACTGATTTACCCAAAAGACGGGTTTTCAGTATCGGTCTGTTACGCTCATAGAATCGCAGCCAATGTTCCACTGGATGATAAATCCCTGCGCCGAAAATGACTGGCGTGCGTTCTTGCGCCATGATGAATACGCCGCTAATTTCTGCGAGATACGCATCGACATCACTATCGCTGACGAGTGTGACGGCATCGACATTAAAGGCGCGGTTGCTGACAGCTTCAACGTAACCCGTCCCGACGAACGGCGCATGTAAAATCGTAATCGTCGAGCCATCACCGCCCGCATACGCAATCGTGCGCTCTAACGCGACTGCGCCCGCCGCCCCGATTGCGAGATACGCCGCAAGGTCAAACACGTACCCGCATACGAGATCACGGGTCGCATCAATGATCGCCTTGCCGAAGGGCAAAAACGGATCATCGTAGCGGGCAATTGGCAGCGGCATTTTCGCCAATTGTGGCGTCAACAAAAGCGCGAGATCACTCCCGCGCTCTGTTTGTATCGCTTGCAATTTATCGTAGAAACTAGGTGTTCCCACTCTCCCCCTTTTCTCTCAACATGCGCCATGCCATCGACATTGCCCATGTCCCTGTCCATAATTTTGCCGTCTCCGATTCGCCGCCGAAACCGTATACCCGTGAGCGAATTTTCCCGCCCGTGTATACTGCCAGCGCACTGCCCTCGCCGCTGTCAGCTTGTTCGTTGATTTCCGGGTATGCCACAACCACGACGGCGACGTTTGCGCCGGAGGAAGTCGCTAACTGCTCAACGGCACGTTCTGCCAGCGTGCGAATCGGCTGGACAGGCATATTTAACATCGCTGCTAGTGCCTCAGGATTTGCAAGGCTTTCGACTTTCGTCAACACCTGTTCGCCGCCATCTACCGCTTTGACCCGTGCGCTGATCACCGGATCAATACCAACTTCAGTGATGGCAATGGTTTCCCCATCAGCGCGTAGCTGATTCACCAACGCGCCTTCGATGGTATCGTTGTTCACGCCGAACACATACGAGCCAATGCGTTCGCGCAGTTGAGCCTCAACAATGCCGATCATTTGATCCGCTTCGGCTTCGGTAGCCGCCTTCGCTGTAATGCGTACATCGACTTGCCCGCTGTGAGCCGCTAACCCCACTGTGGGATTACTCGCCTCAAGCAGTTCCACGCCAATCTGCTCATCGAGCGCACTTTCACCAATTCCCGCCACCTTAAGAATACGTGCCTTAATGATTTCACCTGTTAAACCATAGCGTTCGCGCAAATAGGGGATTACGTTTCCCGTGAACAGGAACTTCATTTCGCGTGGCACACCGGGCAAACTGATCACGCATTTATCGCCGACTTCAACCACAAAGCTCGGCGCAGTCCCCACCGGGTTTTCAATGATGATGGCTTGGTCGGGCATGTAGGCTTGACGACGGTTATTTTCGGTCATCTGCACATTAAACCCGCTAAACCGTACTGCAATTTGATCCAACAGATGTTGGTGGAACGTGAGTCCGCGATCTGTTGCAATGGCGACTCCCTGTCGGGTCATGTCGTCAATCGTTGGACCCAACCCGCCACAGGTGATCACGACATCAGCGCGTGATAGGGCAATGCGGATCGAATCTGCAATTCTTCCCTCGTTGTCTCCAACAGAAGTCATAAAATAGATGTTGACGCCAATATCTCGCAGCGTCCGGGCAATGAATACGGAATTCGTATCCGTGATTTCGCCAAGCAGGATTTCTGTCCCGATGGCGATGATCTCTGCATTTAAATCGTGTTTCATGCAATACTCTGGGAAAATTTGCAAAAACTCTGGACACCACTATAATTTTCATTCAAGAGTTGGATTTTGCAACACGGCAATTTATTTGTGCAGATTCGACAATTACCTTCTGTTCATCCGATAGTTTTGTACGATTATTCTCTTACGGAGGATTGCTCGTGGCAAGTGTTAGTTTCAGACATGTTTGGAAGCGTTATGCAGGTAACACGGTTGCAGTCAAAGACTTAAATATTGAAGTCGCTGACAAAGAGTTTCTAATTTTAGTTGGACCTTCTGGTTGCGGCAAATCGACAAGTTTGCGTATGCTGGCGGGTTTGGAAGAAATCAGCGAAGGCGAAGTTATGATCGGGGATCGCGTCGTGAATAACGTCGCACCGAAAGATCGTGACGTGGCAATGGTGTTCCAGAGCTATGCCCTTTACCCCCATATGACCGTTTATGACAACATGGCTTTTGGTTTGCGCCTTCGCAAGACCCCGAAAAACGTGATTGACGAACGTGTCCGTGATGCGGCGAAAAGCCTGGGCATTGAACACCTGCTAGATCGTCGTCCGCGCCAGTTGTCGGGCGGTCAGCGTCAGCGTGTTGCTGTAGGTCGCGCCATTGTTCGTGAACCTGCCGTGTTCTTGATGGACGAACCTCTGTCCAACTTGGATGCCAAGCTGCGCGTTGAAGCGCGTTCGTTCATCAGTAAACTGCATCAGCGCCTTGGCACTACTTTCGTCTACGTGACCCATGATCAAGTGGAAGCCATGACGATGGGTACGCGCATTTGCGTGATGAGCGCGGGCGAACTGCAACAAATTGATACCCCCTACAACCTGTACCACAACCCGCGTAACATCTTCGTTGCAGGTTTCATCGGCAGCCCGTCGATGAACTTCTTCGATGGTACATTGCGCGTGCAAGATGGCGGTTTGATCATCGAAACCCCCGGTTTCCCCATCAAGATTCCGGCAGCAAAAGCAGAACCGTATCGTGCGTCAGCGGCAGCGATCAATGGCAAGCGCGTTATTCTCGGCATTCGCCCGGAAGATATTCACGACGTTGAGTTCCTGCCCAGTGGCATTTCACCAGCGCAGATGGAAGCCAACGTGGATGTGGTCGAACAAATGGGTAACGAAATCATCCTCTACTTGGAAGATCGCGGCAAGACGTTTATTGCCCGTACCGATCCTCGTACCCGCGCCCGCGTCGGCAACCGTATGGGTATTGCAATGAACATCGATAACCTGCATGTGTTTGATGCCGACTCACAGTTGTCGATAGCATACGATTACAAGCAGCAGGCGGCAGAAAACACTCCCGTCTAGTATTTAGCTTTCTCCTCTGTAAGATGTAAAGCCGTCCATAGCGTCTAATGGACGGCTTTTTAATTGGTTGCTCACGCTTGTACAATAGAATGTTCGTGAGCTAAGTAAATTGGGGGCGTTTGTGAAACTGTCGGTATACCGCGAGAGCAGCGTTTTTGGTGATCTGAAAGCCGAATGGAACGAACTGCTCCATCACAGCACATCAGACATCATTTTTTGTACGTGGGAATGGCAGTCCGCTTGGTGGGAAGTTTATCAAGCAGGAACGTTGTTTGTTGTCACCTGTCGGACAGATGAGGGGCGGCTCGTCGGGATCGGCTCGTGGTTTATCGAGCTTAAAGACGGTGAGCGCGTGGTTCGCACAATTGGCTGTGTTGATGTGACCGACTATGTAGACATCATCGCCCATAAGGATTACGTCGCTGAAGTAGAAACCCATTTAGCGGCGGCACTCGCAGAACACCGCGACACCTTTGATCGTATTAACCTGTGTAACATTCCCGAAGCCTCAGCGACGCTGGCGAACGTGCCGGATAAACTCAAAGCGCACGGTTTCAATGTTGAAGTGGTCTTTCAAGAAGTCTGCCCCGTGATCAATTTGCCCGCTGAGTGGGAAGATTATCTTGCCAATCTGGATAAGAAACAGCGGCACGAAATTCGGCGTAAGGTTCGCCGTGCCGAAAGTGAAGCTGAACTTCAATGGTACATCGTAGATTCATCACGCAATTTCGATGAAGAAGTCGAACGTTTCCTATCGTTGATGCGGGCGAGTCACCCCGAAAAAGCCCTCTTCTTGGATGATCCCAAAAACATGGCGTTTTTCCGGCGCATCGCCACCATGACCTACCAGTGCGGTTGGCTCAAACTCAGCTTCTTGCTGATCAACGGTGTTGCGTCGGCGGCTTACTTTGATTTTGACTACAACGGGCGCATTCTGGTCTACAATTCGGGACTGCTGCCCGATGAAAACGCCCAATTGAGCGGGGGGATTGTCCTGCTTTCGTACAATATTCGTCACGCCATCGAGTCAAAGAAAACAGTGTTTGACTTTTTGCGCGGCAACGAGATTTATAAGTATCGTATGGGCGGGCAAGACACGATGGTCTACAAACTCAAGGCGCAGCTTGCATCAACGAGTTAGTGAGGCAGGGGAACGCTCCCCTGCCCTTTCCTACCCACCATAGGCATTGGGAATGTCGGTTACGGTCACACTGAGGTACGGCTCGGCTTCTTGAACTTTTTGCGATTCATCTTCGCTCAAGATTTGCTGCCCTTTGTAGTACAGCACATTGTTAAAACCGTCAAAACGATAGCGGCGGTTCACCCAACCATACATATTGTGTTGAAAAACCACATTGAACTGTACCGCCTCGTCCTCAGCGATGATCTTTTCCTCGACCAACCACACGGGGGCGAATTGCTCTAAGTGCGGCTTTGTCTTGGCGTCGCGCTTATTCAGCAGCATTTGTTCTGCCATTGCTCTAATCCTCGAACTGTTTGATAGACCATCGATTGTAACGAAGCGTGCGGCAATTCGCTATACGGGCGCATGTTCTGAATTGGCGGGGGTTCTCGCCGCCGGGTCTCCAATGATCACGCGCACAGATCGATCATAGGTGAAGTAGTTCCAGACCCAATGCAAGAACACTTGCAGTTGATTTTGAAAACCAAGCAGCGTGATCAAATGCAAGCCCAGCCATGCGACCCAAGCCAGAAAACCGCGCAGCTTGATCCGGTTGAAGATGTACGCTACTGCCCTACTTCGTCCAATCGTCGCCATGATGCCGCGATCAATATAGCGAAATTCATGCTGCTTCCATCCCTTGATACGCCGCAGGATGTTGTTTGCCGCTAACATGCCCTGCTGTTTAGCCACGGGAATCAGCATCGGGTATGGCTGACCGTGTGCGTCCTCAAGATATGCCATGTCGCCCACGACATAAACGTGTTCTAAACCAACAACTTCCGTCGTCGGTTGGATTCGTATACGCCCGCCCCGCTCTAGCGGAACACCGAGCATCTGCGCCAGTGGGGAGGCTTTGACACCCGCTGCCCAGATCAATGTATGGGTCGGGATAACCTGCCCATCCTTCAACGTGATGTGATCCGACGCAGTTTCCATGACCGGGCTGCCAAGTTTGACCTCGACGCCAAGTGATTCTAGTTGTTCGCGGGCTGCCGTTTGCAGTTCTTTGGGGTACGGCGCAAGCACTTTGTCTGTCGCTTCCACCAGCACAATACGCGGAGTCAGCCCCGCAAACTCACGCTTAAAGACTTTGGCGTATAACTCGTACAGCGCCCCTGCCATCTCTAAACCTGTCGCCCCGCCACCGACCACAACAATTGTGGTGAGCGCCTTACGCGCTGCCGCATCATCGACCCATACGGTTCGCTCGAACAGGCGCAGAATGTGGTTACGCAGCGTGAGCGAATCTTCCAGCGTCTTGAGTTCAAAACTGTTCTGCGGGATCGT
Source organism: Aggregatilineales bacterium (assembly GCA_038214955.1). GTDB lineage: Bacteria > Chloroflexota > Anaerolineae > Aggregatilineales > Phototrophicaceae > Flexifilum. The sequence goes on from JBBQRJ010000002.1 coordinate 17,626, forward strand.
TGTGCTGCCAAAATAATTGGTCACGCTGCCCGCCGCGACGATTAAATAGTCGTAGCGTTCATGCCGTTCGCTGTCTTCCGACTTCACGATGATCACTTGTTCTGCCGTGTTAATTTCTGTGACTTCCCCCAGCAGAAACGCGATATTTCCCGCCCCATGAAACACGGGGCGCACAGGATGAGCAATTTCGCTGGCTTCCAAACCGCACGTCGCCACTTGATACAACAGGGGCGTGAAGGTGTGGTAGTTGTTGCGGTCAATGAGTAGAACGTCAACGTTGCGATCTACGAGTTCACGGGCAGCATGTAACCCGCCAAAACCCGCGCCGATGATCACGACTCGTGTCAACATGTGATTTTTGCCTTACTTGTGAATACTTTCACAGTATATCAGAAAACAGAATAACGAGTCCCAAGACTTTTGGCGGATTTTCGCTAAACCCCTATTTGCGAGGTTATAATCACGGCGTACTCAACTGGAAGACCTCATGACTACATTTCAGCACGACACGTTCTTATCTCCGTTTACTTGGCGATATGGCACTCCCGCCATGCGTCAGCTATGGAGCGAAGTCCATAAGCGGCGCTTGTGGCGGCGCTTGTGGGTAGAATTAGCCCGCGCAGAGCAATCCGCAGGATTGGTAACAGCGGATCAAGTGGATGATCTGGAAGCCCATGTCCATGACATCAACATTGAACGCGCCGAAGAAATCGAATCGCACATTCATCACGATCTCATGGCAGAAGTGCAAACATTCGCGGAGCAGTGTCCTGTGGGTGGCGGAGTCATTCACTTAGGGGCGACCAGCGCCGACATCGAAGACAATGCGGACGTTCTGCGGATGCGTGACAGCCTTGACATCATTTTAGCGAGTCTAGGCGACCTCTTAGGGGTGTTCGGTGAGAAAATTGCCGCCTTAGCCGACGAGCCGATTATGGCATACACGCATATTCAACCCGCCGAACCCACCACAATGGGCTATCGTCTCTGTTTGTATGCTCAGGATTTGTTGGAAGATTATCTCGCGCTGAAAACCGTGCGGGCGAACTTGCGCGGCAAAGGTTTTAAAGGCGCGGTTGGCACGGGCGCAGCCTACACGGAACTTCTGCATGGCACAGGAATCACCACAAGCGATCTTGAGCGGCAGATTATGACTGCGCTTGATCTGCCAGCCTTCCCTATCGCCTCGCAAACCTATCCGCGCAAACAGGATTGGCAGGTGATCAGCGCGTTATCGGGTGTGGCGGGCAGCCTGTATAAATTCGCGTTCGATCTGCGTTTGCTGCAATCCCCCGTGATTGATGAATGGCATGAACCGTTCGGGTCGCGTCAGGTGGGATCATCTGCCATGCCGTTCAAGCGTAATCCGATCAACGCGGAGAAGATGAACAGTCTGGGTCGTATGGTCGCTTCGCTCGTAGATGTTGCGTGGCATAACGCCAGTCATTCGCTGCTCGAACGCACGTTAGACGACTCTGCCAACCGCCGTGAGATTTTGCCCGTCGCTTTTCTCGCAGCAGATGAAATGCTCAAAGTCGCCAACCGGATTTTATCAGGTATGGTGATCGGTCACGAAGCGGCGGCACGCAATTTTGCTCGTTTCGGCGTATTTTCGGCGGTAGAGCGTGTGCTGATGGCAGCCTCCAAACAGGGCGCAGATCGTCAAGTGATGCATGAACTTCTGCGGCAAGAGAGCCTAAATGCGTGGAAAGCGATCTCTGCTGGTGAACCCAATCCCCTAAAAGATTCACTGGCTGTCAACCCCACCCTGAACGCTTATCTCTCATCCGACTCCATTCACGCTTTACTGGACGCAACCGCCCATCTGGGAGATGCTCCGGCACGCGCCAGACAATTTGCCCTCACAATTGCACAAACGCTTAAGGATAATTAAGACATGCCACGCGCCCTACTCAGTGTGTACGATAAAACCGGCTTGGTCGATTTCGCCTCGAAGCTCGTCCAGCTTGGATGGGATTTAGTCGCCAGCGGTGGGACAGAACGCGCCCTCCGTGAGGCGGGTTTGCCTGTGACTCCCGTTGAACAGGTGACGCAGGTCGCAGAATTGCTCGGCGGACGTGTCAAAACACTCCACCCCGCTATCCATGCGGGCATCCTCGCCCGTGACCGCGCCGACGATATGGAAGACCTCAAACGCTACAACTACGCGCCGATCAACATGGTCGTGAGCAATCTTTATCCTTTCCAAGAGACTGTCAAGCAGTCTGGCATTACCCTGCAAGATGCAATAGAGGAAATCGACATTGGCGGCGTCACGCTGACCCGTGCGGCGGCGAAAAATTTCTTTCGCGTGATTATTCTCAGTTCCCCGTCAGACTATGATCGTGTGGCGACTGCACTCGAATCACCGGAGGGCGTCGATTTGGCGCTGCGCCGTGAATTGGCGGTGAAGGCGTTCGCGCACACCCGTGATTATGACACCTCCATTCATGCCTATCTCGCTCAAGATGTGAGCGTTAGCTTGATGGACGACTCGCTGCCAGAACAGCTATCGCTTGCCGTTCAGCGTGACGACATGCTGCGTTACGGCGAGAATCCGCACCAGATCGCAGCACACTACACCCGTCGCTCAGGGGCGGGTCCGCTAGGTGGGGCGGTCTTAGGAGGCAAACAGCTTTCCTACAACAACATCCTTGACCTCGATGCAGCGTGGCGCACCGTGAGCAGTTACAACGAGCCAACGGTTGTCATTGTGAAGCACTTGACGCCGTGCGGCGTTGCCAGTGCCGAAAGTCTGGTTCAGGCTTACCCGCTGGCGCTGGAATCTGATCCGGTGTCGGCGTTTGGCGGCGTGATCGCGGTCAATCGTCCCGTTGATGAAATGTTCGTCCATGCGTTAGGTTCGCTGTTTATCGAAGCGATTGCCGCGCCAAGTTTCACACCTCAGGCAACGGATATGCTGTCGGACAAGCGTAAAAACTGCCGTCTACTGCAAGTTCCAACCTCATTTGATGGAAAAGAACTCGAAATCCGCAGTGTTTTTCGCGGTTTCCTCGTGCAAAGCGTCGATTTAGGCGATCCCGAAGGTACAGATTTCAAGATTGTGAGCAAGCGTCAGCCCACGCAAGACGAAATCGAAGCCCTGCGCTTCGCGTGGAAAGTCGTACAGCATGTGAAATCCAATGCGATTGTCTTAGGCGTCAAGAATGCGACAGTGGGCGTCGGCGGCGGGTTGTCTAGCCGTGTCGATTCGGTCAAGCTGGCAGTAGAGAAAGCGCGTAACCGCTCAATCGGTTCAGTCATGGCGTCCGATGCGTTCTTCCCCTTCCCTGATGGCGTTGAAACGGCGGCGGCGGCGGGTGTGACCGCTGTGATTCAACCGGGTGGTTCAATCCGCGACACCGACATCATCGCGGCAGCAAACGCGGCGAACATGGCGATGGTCTTCACAGGGGTGCGTCATTTCCGGCACTAAACCTGATTTCATGGTGGGGGCATGGTGGCGTCATGCCCCCTACCGATGCGCGAACGATCAATTTTCACTCTTGTCACAATAATCCCAATTCTGCTATACTGAATCGAACGAGCGCCACCGTAGCTCAATGGCAGAGTATTCGCATCGTAAGCGAGAGGTTAAGGGTTCAAGTCCCTTCGGTGGCTCTGATTTGCCCGCACAGGTCTATTTTGCCTAAGCGGGCTTTTTTTTAAGGAGCTTCAAGCATGAGTGAACGCCCTCGCCCGATCACGATTGCAGTTGCGGGGGGGACAGGTTCGGGAAAAACGACCATCTCCAATGCTATTCTGGAACGTGTTGGCAGTCACAACATCGCTTATGTCCCTCACGATGCCTATTATAAAGATGTCGGTCATATGCCACTGGTTGACCGCAAACTCATCAACTTCGACCACCCCGACTCACTCGACACCGCGCTTATGCGAGAACACATTATCGCTCTGCAAAATCGTCAGTCCGTCGGTCTGCCTGTTTACGACTTCACCAAGCACGAACGCACGCAGCATACACAGCACGTCGAACCACAGCCTATCATCCTCGTTGAGGGGATTCTTGTGCTTGCCGAACCAACCCTTCGCCCCCTGTTTGACGTGAAAATTTTTGTGGATACCGACGCGGATATTCGCTTTATCCGCCGCCTCAAGCGTGATATTGCCGAACGCGGGCGTACCGCCGACTCGGTGATCCAGCAGTATTTGAGCAGTGTTCGCCCCATGCATATGGAATTTGTCGAGCCAAGCAAGCGTTACGCCGATGTGATTATCCCCGAAGGCGGCTTTAACATGGTCGCTATCGATATGGTGTCAGATCGTGTTCGGGCAATGCTGCGCCATCAGCGCATCACAAGCGGGGATTGACGCCCTGAGAACACGGGCTATATACTAAACATCACAACTTAACGTTCCTAACGATGTTGACCGGGAGGAGTAGGTTACTCCCCACTGCGCCAGAGAATACAGGTCACCGGCTGAAAGCCTGTTCGCAGAGAGTTTCCGAAGGTCGCCCGCGAGTCGTGCTGTCGAATAGAGTAGCCAGCACCGGGATGCGCCCGTTATCGCGCCAGAGATTTCTGCTATGCTGATGCATGGTGGAAAAACAAGGTGGTACCGCGAACCCGAAGCCCCATTCGCCCTTGTGTTGAATGGGGCTTTTCTATTGGGAGCGCGTCATGACAACCCGTCAAATGCCTAAAACGTTCGATTTTAAAGAAGCAGAGTCCCGCCTGTATCGGTGGTGGCAAGATCACGGCTATTTTAAGCCCGAAATCGCGCCGCCAGATGCCGAACCCTTTGTGATTTCTATGCCTCCCCCTAACGTGACCGGACGTTTACACATCGGTCATGCCCTCACAGACACCATCGAAGACCTGATGATCCGCTACGAGCGTATGCGCGGCAAGGCGGCGCTGTGGGTTCCCGGTCAAGACCATGCGGGAATCGCTACACAGCTTCAGGTCGAGAAGATGCTGCGCGATCAAGGCACAAGCCGCGAGGAAATTGGACGCGAAGAATTTCTCGCCCGCACATGGGAATGGAAAGAGAAGTACGGCGGCGAAATTGTTGAGCAGATCAAACGGTTGGGCTGTAGTTGCGATTGGGATCGTCTGCGTTTCACGTTGGATGAAGGCTTATCCAATGCCGTTCTTGAAGTTTTCGTGCGCCTCTACGATGAGGGTCTGATCTATCGTGGCCCGCGCCTCGTGAACTGGAGTCCCGGCTTAAAGACCGCCGTCTCTGACCTCGAAGTGGAGCGCGACGAAGAACAAGGCAAACTGTATTTCTTCAACTATCCGCTAGAAGATGGCGGTTTTATTCCAGTGGCGACCACGCGCCCCGAAACGATACTCGGTGATACGGCGGTGGCGGTGCATCCCGAAGATGAACGCTACAAGCACTTGATCGGAAAGCGGGCGCTTGTCCCTATGCTCAACCGCGCTATCCCGGTCATCGGTGACGAATACGTGGAGCGCGAATTCGGCACAGGGGCGCTCAAGGTGACACCCGCCCACGACTTCAACGATTATGAAATGGGCAAGAAACACGATCTTCCCCTGATCAACATCATGAACCGCGACGCCACCATCAACGCCAATGGTGGGCAGTACGCGGGGTTAGATCGCTTTGTGTGCCGTGAAAAACTGTGGGCAGATATGACCCTCGCTGGAATGACGATTGAGGTGAAGGATCATACGATGGTCGTGCCACGTTCCCAGCGCGGTGGCGAAGTGGTCGAACCGATGATCAGCACGCAGTGGTTCTTGAAGATCAAGCCGCTGGCAGATAAAGCCATCGCCGCCGTGCGTAATGGTGATATTCAAATCGTGCCGGAACGTTTCGATAAGGTCTACTATCACTGGATGGAAAACATCGAAGATTGGTGTATCAGCCGCCAATTGTGGTGGGGGCATCGTATCCCGGCGTGGCACGGCTCGAACGGCGAGCTTTTTGTGGGCAAAACGCCGCCGCCTACCACCTCACAGGTGACATGGACGCCCGAAGAAGACGTGCTGGATACGTGGTTTAGCAGCGGTTTATGGCCCTTTAGCACGCTCGGTTGGCCCGACCAAACGCCAGACCTCAAACGTTACTATCCTACGCACATGATGGAGACAGGCTACGATATTCTGTTCTTCTGGGTCGCCCGCATGATCATGATGGGGTTATGGTTTACCGATGAGCCGCCCTTCAAGACTGTGTACCTTCATGGCTTGGTGCGTGACAAGTTGGGGCGCAAAATCAGCAAGACGCTCGGCAACGTGATCGACCCGCTCGAATTGGTTGATCAATATGGTGCTGACCCGCTGCGGCTGGCGCTTGTGACAGGCGGCACACCCGGCAATGACATCAATCTCGATACGGCGCGTGTCGAACGTAATTGGCGTTTCGTGAATAAAATCTGGCAAATGACCAATTTCGTCACCAGTAACCTTGAAGGCGACTTGCCATTCGGTGCGCCGCCCGCCAGCGAACTTGACCTGCCCTCGCGTTGGATCATGAGCCGTCTCAATCGGCTTGTGGCAAGCGTGCAGCGCCTGTTCGACATCTACCAATATGGTGAAGCAGGACGCCAGATCGATGATTTTCTGTGGGGTGAATTTGCCGACTGGTTCATCGAAATCAGCAAGCACCCGCTCTATCAGGGGGATGAGACCGAGAAAGCGAATACGCGGCGGGTGCTTCTGCACGTGCTAGATACATCCTTACGTCTGCTACACCCGTATATGCCGTTCGTGACAGAAGAACTTTGGAGCTTTATCCCCCATGAGGGCGAAGCGTTGATCATCGCTAAATGGCCCCAAGCAGACGAATCGTATTTTGATGAGGATGCCGAAGCGACCATGACCACGTTGATCGATCTCGTGCGCGGCGTCCGCAATGTGCGTGATGAATATAAAGTCGAACCGTCGCGCAAAATCAGCGCACAGGCGGACGCGAAACGTTATGCCGCTGCGTTGAATGAATACCGCTATTTATTTGCACGGCTGTGCAACGTGCCAGACCTGCATATTTTGACCGAAGGAGAAACCGCGCCGGACCAATCGGTGACTGTTGTGGTCGGGGATGCAACCATTTACCTGCCGCTAGCCGACTTTGTGGACGTGGCGGCGGAATGTGAACGCTTGACCAGAGAACAGTCGAAATTGCTGGAACAGATCGCCAAGATTCAGGGGACGCTCTCAAACGAACAATTTGTCAGCCGTGCCAGACCCGATGTGGTTGAACGTGAACGGACGCGCCTTGCAGATTTGCAAACCACCGCCGATCAAATTGCCGAACGCCTGACTGCTCTCTGTGGCGGAAAAGCATAGCCAGAGTCTTAGGGGCGTACTCATGTGCGCCCCTCATCCTATTGCGTTTGGTTCTTTAAGAAAATGGCGCGTCCTGCTTCTTGCGCTGCTTTGCGAACCTCGACATCGCTGTCATTTTTATACACCTCTTGCAGCGTTTCGAGGGCTTCAGGGTCTCCTAATTCCTTGAGTTCCGCAATCGATTTTAAGCGAACCGCAACGTTTTTGTCTTTCAATCGCCCCAGATGATAACCAACCAGTTTTTTATTAAGGCTCACGGGAAAATCCTTTCTCAATCTTACCTATTATAACAATAGCGTCGTGCATCAATAATGCAATGCTTGAACAGAGAGTCCCCATGCTATAATCGGTCACAAGCGCGTCTCCGGGAGAATTGTTCTGTGATCAATCATGCAGTCGTCGTCGCGGTTGGCAATGCAGCCCATCAAAGCAAATTGATCTACAATCGTCCCCGTGCCATGCTGCCTGCGCTCGGCAGACCGCTTGTCGTCCGCGTGATGGATCGACTGCTGCGGGCGGGTATAGAACAGTACACTGTGATTGTTGGCGAGAAAGAAGGCGGTGTTGCTGCTTACCTAGATGCTCATTGGGTCGCTAACGCCTCTGTCGAGTTCGTCATTCAATCGAGCAAGCATACGCTGGCGCAAACCCTCAGCGAGATCGCGCAGCGTCAAACTGCGCCGTTTATGCTCACAAGCTATAACTGCTTCACGCACCTAAATTTTGCAGATCGCTTATGCCGTCGCTTCATGAACACGCCCGGAACGGCGCTGCTTTTGACTGGGGCGGGCGCAAGCCTGTCATGTTCTTCCCTCACCCGTTATGCGATGGTGAACGAGTCGGTTGTGACTGAAATATCGGTCAAGCAGAACGCTCAGGCACTCATATTGACAGACCTCGCCATGTGCGGCGAAGTCTTTATTCAGTACCTCATCTCTCTACCAACAACTGAGGGCGGTTTGTTGTGTAACGACCTCCCCGGCATTTATGAACGTTATGTCAGCGGAGGCGGCGCAGCGTCAATTGTTCCGACGAGCTGGTCGCTGCAAATCGATCATGATCCCGATTTGCTCACGCTGAATCATCATTTGTTGGATGAAGAACAAGACGCACATATCCTTAGTGAAATGTCGCCTACCGTACAAATTATCCCCCCTGTGCGAATCGACCCACAGGTGAGCGTGGGTCAGTATGCCCGCATTGGACCCTACGCCTACCTCGAAAGTGGATGCAGTATCGGGGAAGGTGCGGTCATTGAAAACGCCATGATCCTCGGCAAAGTCATGGTACGCGCTGGCGAAACGGTCAAAGACGCTGTTGTCGCCACGCGAGCGCACATCCGCGCCTAGAAATCTTTCCCGATTCGGCGCTATAATGACATTCGCGTCGAATGGTACTGATCTCGGTGGTGGGTTTGGCTCAATCGTACAAGATTTGCCCGATATGTGGCACTACAGCACATCGCAATGCGGTTCTGTGCAGCATATGTGGCACATCGCTGACCGAAGTTAAAACCGTCGCTCAAGACAAAAGAGAACCCCGACCCAAAACGGCATATGATCGTCGTTACGGTGAAACCGATTTGCTTGAAGGGGAAGTGTCCCGGCGTGGACAGGTCTACTTGTTCGGCGGATTGCTAACCGTCGCCTTAGTGCTGTGCGTAGGAGTTACTTTATTTGTCGGGCGAGGACTTCTGAACAGCCCAACACCAACGCCTACACAATCACGCTCCACGACTGTTCCTATTTTTGGTGAAGGGCTAGTGGTAACGAACACACCCCGCCCTACCCTGTTGATGGTCACTGTGACCCCTGCTCCACCAACGCCCTCGCCCGTCCCTACAGAGGGAGATTGTGTTCAGCGTGTTGACGCTGGCGATGATTTGATCAGCATGGCGATGGCATGTGGGCATCGCAGCATGGACGTGATGCCGCTCATTCTGGAAATGAACGATCTCGACGCGCCGGATTTAATCCAAATTGGACAAGAAATTATCATCCCACGCCCAACAGCCACAGTTGATCCAAATGCGTTTGCGCCTACATCTGGTTCGGTGGAAATTGCGGCAGCAGGCGCAACCGATCCTTCTGGCGAGGCTAACCGTCCTGCCGACGCTGTTGCGCTGCAAGACCCACTTTTTCAGCCGACTGAAACGCTCCTGCCCGGTGTGATGTGGCATCAAGTACAGCCTGACGAAAACATGATTCAAATTGCTTATGCTTATAACACGAGCGCGGAAGTTCTCGCTCAGTTGAATCCGCAGATTCAGTTTTCACAATGCGATTATGGCTTAGAGACTGGCGGTTCCACCTGCACCGTTTTGTTGATCGTAGGGCAAAATGTGCGCGTACCTGCACCTACACCAACGCCGACACTCTCCCCGACGCTCTCCGGCAGCGAAACCGCAACGCCGACCCTCACGCCCACATTCAACGCACCAAGCCTGTTCAACCCGCAGGATCGCATATTGTTTGAACGGGATGCGTTGATCACGTTACGTTGGGTGGGGTCGGGAACGCTTGGCGCTGATGAAGTCTATGCAGTCAAAATGGAAGACTTAACGGGCGGCACAACCTTTGTGGGCGAGACCAGTGAACTCTACTTCATCGTCCCAACGGCTTGGCAGAGTACAGATGGGCAGCGGCACGATTTCCGCTGGTCAGTCAGCGTCATTCGCCGCTCTGCCCCCGATCAACCGATTTTCACGACGAATACCCGGCTTTTCACATGGGAATCGCGCAATGACTAAACGTTTGCTTTCGCTCGTTTTCGCAGCGTTGTTGCTTGCTGCGTGCGACCTTCAATCAATCCCTACGGGGCAAACCCCCACCGTTCCGCCCATTGCCAATACAGAGCAAGTCAGCACACCAACGCTTACTCCTAGCGCGACGATGACGCTCTCGCCAGAACCCATTCTCGACATAGCGCCACCCACGGGAACTGCCGAACCCCCAACAGCGACGGCGACCTTTACCGAAACGCCGAATCCTTATGCGACGTACATCATTCAGCAGGGCGACACCATCATTTACATCGTCCAACTGTTTGGTCACAGGGATTTAGCGGTTATTGACGAGGTGCTGCGCCTCAACTCAAACATTCGCAGTCAGGATCGCTTGCCGGGAGCGGGATCATCTATCACTATTCCACTGCCGACGGCGACTTTTACGCCAGAGGGCTTTGCGCTTACGGCATCGGCACAACCGCCCAATGTACCTCAAATTCGACTGCCTATTGACACGGAAATTATTCAAATCCCCGTTCAAGAGGGCATTACAATTCTAGGGATTGCACAGGAATACAATACGACCCTGCCCATCATGGCGACTTTGAACCCGCAGTTAGGCTTCTTCAACTGCGATTTCACCAATCCAAGCGGCGGACCCGACTGTACCGTGATCTTGGGACCCAACGATATTGTCAATGTACCCCAACTCACGCCGACGCCGACGCTTTCACCGACTTTTTCAGGCAACGAAACGGCAACACCAACGCCAACGTATATCCCGCCGATTGCGTTTTTCCCGCAGCAGGAGTCGGTTGTCTCTCCGGTGAGCTTCTCGCTGCAATGGTTGACAGTGGGCATTCTACGTGCCAACGAGTCTTATCTCGTAGAACTGCAAGACACGACCAGCGGAACACAACATTTAGATGTGACGCGCAACACATCCTATGCTTTGCCATCATCGCTCATCCCCGCCGACGGGCAGCCCCATATCATGCGCTGGCGAATTTCAGTTGCGGTTCCCAACGATCAAGGGGCATATCGGTTTATCAGCGAAGGTGCGTGGCATTCCTTCACATGGCAAAGTCGTTAGTTTTTTAGCCTAAGCGCCCAAATTCGCGGGCGAGGCGATCATTGCTCATGTGGATCATCGTCGGGCGTCCATGCGGGCAGGTGAGCGGGGACTGACAGCGTTCTAGCTGGCGAATCAGTCCCTGCATTTGCTCATAGCTGAGGACTTGCCCCGCTTTGACTGCGGCTTGTTTGCATACCCGCATGACGATTTTATCTTCAATTGATTCCATGCCGGGTTTATTCCCCTGCTCAAGATCATCCACAATCCCGCGTATCAATTCTGCCGGGTCAATGTCCGAGAGAATCGCCGGGACAGCCCGCACAATGAATATATTCGGACCGAACGGCTCTAACTGAAAACCGAGTTCATGTAAAAGGGGCAATTTTTCTTCGATGAGACGGGCTTCGGGTGGCGAAACCTGTACGCTTTCAGGCGTGAGCGCCAACTGAGCCACCGTTTTCTGGCGCGTATATTCCGCCATAAACTGCTCATACAAAATACGCTCGTGCGCGGCATGTTGATCGACCAGATACATTCCGGCGGGCGCTTCGGCAACAATGTAGCTGGCGGCAATTTGCCCGATAACTCGCAGCATGGGAAGTGTACGCGGCTGCGCGGGCTGACCTAATCCTTCGGGGATCGCTGTTGGATCGTCGTCTTGCGCGTCGAATTCCTGCATTCGTTGACGAGCGTGCTGCCCCGGCGAGTCGAGTGGCATATCTAACTGCTGCTGTTCGGGCAGGTGATACTGTGGCGCACGTCCGCGCATAGCGGGAGACTGCGCCCCCCCGATGATCGCCCGTCGGACGCCGCGCTGAACTGCCCCGAACGCCGCATCGTGATCCTTAAAGCGAATTTCGGCTTTGGTAGGATGCACGTTGACATCCACATCTTCTGGCGAAAGTGTCAGCATGAGGATCGCAATCGGGTAGCGCCCCGTCATCAAAAGTGTGTGATACGCCTGAACAACCGCGTGTGTGAGTCCCGTGTCTTGAATGTAACGCCCATTGACGAACAGCGTAATGCGTGAGCGATCCGCCCGGTTGAGACTCGGCGCAGATGCAAAGCCGTAGACGGCAATTTCGTTGTGCGTGTCATCGACTTCAACCATATTCTTGAGATGATCCAACCCCAGCGCAGTGACGATCACATCAGCAAGGTTGCCGCCGCCGTTCGTGCGGAACACTTCGCGCCCATCTTGTTCAAGCAAAAAGGCGACTTGCGGATATGCCATTGCATAGCGCGTAATCACGGCAGCGATCTGCCGCTTTTCGGTCATCTCACCTTTGAGGAATTTCAGACGCGCAGGGGTGTTGTAAAACAGGTTTTCAACCGTGATCACTGTGCCAGCGGGTGCGCCAACGGCTTTTCGCTGTTGAATTTCGCCGCCTTCGATCACCAGCGTCGTGCCTACCTCTTCACCCTGATGTCGTGTCGTAATTTTGACTTGGCTGACGGATGCGACACTGGCGAGAGCTTCCCCGCGAAAACCGAGCGTATGTATGCGATAGAGATCACTGGCAATTTCCAATTTGCTGGTTGCGTGGCGCAAAAACGCCAGTTCGACTTGTGCTGCCTCGATACCGCAGCCATCATCGCTGATTTGAATACGCTTCCGTCCATCCCCATTAATTGAAATGCGGATATGACGCGCACCCGCATCAATCGAATTTTCGAGGAGTTCTTTGACGACGGATGTGGGTCGTTCAACGACCTCGCCCGCCGCGATCTGCGCGACGACTTCCTGCGACAGCACATGGATCGGCATTACGACTCACCTATGAACACTTGTTCGTCTTATAGTAGCCGATATTCCGGCACGTTTCAATTGTGAACGACTAAATTCTCGTCCTTAAGCGGGATGCTAAAAAAGAAGGTGCTGCCCTTTCCTTCTTCGCTTTCCACCCATGCATCACCGCCATGACGCTGCGCTGCGCTCTTGCCGATGAACAAGCCTAAACCGCTCCCTTTAACCTTCTTGTGTTCCTGCCGTGCCAGTCGGACATGTCGCTGAAACAACAGTTTTTGATTTTCTTCGCTAATGCCTAAACCTGTATCTGTCACGGCGACAATCACGCTGTTGTTGGCTGTGTAGGCAGTGACGCGCACTTGCCCGCCGTTCGGGGTGTACTTGATCGCGTTATCGACCAGATTGGTGAGGGCGCGTTCAAGCATATTTTTGTCGGCGTTGATGATGGGGACATTGCTGGCAACTTCTGCTGTGATTCCGAGATCAGCTTTTTCAGCCGGCACTAGATGGTTGTGGACAATGCGCTGCACAATTTCATCCAGATCACACTGGTCACGGGTCATCTCGTAGAAGCCCGTTTCAATGTCATAACGCCCGGCGTCTTGAATGTTGTCCACTAAAGACGTAATTTGCGCGATCCCCGACAAAATTTTCTCAACAAAATGTTCCTGGCGTTCATTCACGCCCCCAACCATCGCCAGCATATTGGCGAATCCTTGAATGTAGGTGAGGGGAGAGCGAATATCGTGCGACACGATCCGCATGAACTCAGCCTGATTACGGCTCATTTTCTTGAACTGTGTCACATCGCGCAGCGTCAAGATCATAGCGGAACGCTCGCCCTGTTCGTCTTCCATCGTTTCCAGACGTGGGACGAAAATGTGATCTTCTGAGGCGTTCCATTCTGTCAGCGCGTTACCATGAAGCACAAAGGCTGTCAAATCATTTGACTGTAAAACAGCTTGTACCTGTGTTCCCGGCTCTAGCTGTCCGAATATCAACTCGGCAGCAGGATTCATCAATAGAAGTTGTGCCTGTCCGTCAAACACGATCACGGGATCAGGCACGCTTTTCAAGATTGACGAAAGCAGGCGTTGTGATAAGTCAAGATTCATAATATTCCCCTGACGCTCCATGCAGCGTACCTTTATCCATTATATCTGATCGAGGTTGCTTGCGCCCCCTCCCCTTTCATGTTAGACTTGCGATAGTAATATCTACAAATCTAGTCAGCCTCTTGGTTAAACCATGCCTGAAAAAATACTAGTTGTCGATGATGACATCGACAGCCTCAAACTAATTGGACTCATGCTTCAGCGTAACGGGTATGAAGTCATTGCGGCAAGTGCCGGGAATCAAGCCCTGACAAAAGCTGCTAATGAAAAACCCGATCTGATCATTCTGGATATTATGATGCCAGACATGAACGGGTATGAAGTTACGCGCCGTCTACGCAAAAACCCTGATACGCAGCGCATACCGATCATCATGTTTACAGCGAAAACGCTGATTGATGACAAAGTTGCCGGGTTTGAGGCGGGAGCTGACGATTACCTCACCAAACCAACACATCCCGCAGAACTCGCCTCGCGGGTTAAAGCGATTCTAGCACGCAATGTGTCGCAAAAACCGCAAGGGGCGGTACGGGGTGCTGCCGTTGGCGTGATCGGCGCAAAAGGTGGTGTTGGCACAACCACACTAGCAGTCAATATCGCAGCGGCGCGTCTGCTTGCAGGGGATACCCCCATTATTGCTGACTTCCGGCTTGGAATGGGCAGCATGGGTTTATCCATCGGCTTGGGGCGCTCTCACGGTATGGCAAACGTCTTAGCCAAACCTGCTGACGAAATTCGCCCCCGTGCCATTGATAATGACCTGATCACGCACCCTTCAGGATTACGCGCCTTAGTTTCATCCGTAAAAGCGTCCGAATCGCAGCTTATATTCACCCCCGAAGCAGGGGTCGCGGTGGTTCGTTCACTCCGCAGCATGGGACGCCCCGCTGTATTTGACTTGGGGAGCGGTCTAACGCCGTTGAATATGCGTCTGCTCCGCGAAATGGATCAAATCGTGCTGGTGGTTGATCCAGTCATTATAACGCTGGCAATTGCACGCGACATGATTCAAGAGATTATGAGCGGGCGTAATGACCCCAATCGACTGCATGTAGTCGTGGTCAACCGTGCTACATCGTCTGCACCGCCTTCATGGAATGATGTAGAGCAGTATATTGGCTACGAACTGCGCGGCATTATCTCGCTGGCGTCTGACCTTGTGCTTCAAGCACTGCAAGCAAATGTTCCAGCAGTCATGTTCCAGCCTAACGCCGTCGTCTCAACGCAGTTGATCAAACTAGCAGAAGACTTACACAGCCGGGTTCGCCTTCCGGCGGGCGAACAATCTTAGGTCGAGTCCTGATGCACGACCCAATTGACATCCTCGCACATTACGTTTCGCAAGCGCGGTCAATGATCGCGTTCACGGGAGCGGGGATCAGTACGCCCTCTGGAATTCCCGATTTCCGAAGTCCGAATAGCGGCTTGTGGGAAGGCGTCGATCCGTTGGAGGTTGCCAGCATCTATGGGTTTCGTCAGAACCCGGCAGGGTTTTATCGTTGGGTCTATCCTTTCGCTCGTATCGCCTTAAACGCGAAACCGAATCCTGCTCATTTTGCCTTAGCCCGCTTAGAGGCATTAGGCAAACTCAAGTGTGTCATCACACAAAACATCGATATGCTGCACACACGTGCGGGCAGCAAAACAGTATACGAGCTTCACGGTCACATGCGTGAAGCGACGTGTATTTCGTGTTTCACTGTATTTGCGGGCGAACCCATTCTTGAACAATTTTTAGAAGATCATCTAGTGCCACGCTGTTCCAAATGCGGTGGCGTGCTAAAGCCCAATGTTATTTTGTTCGGGGAACAACTCCCCTATCGTGAACTACAAGCCGCTCAAGCTGCCGCCCGCAGCGCCGACTTGATGCTGATCATCGGTTCGTCACTCGAAGTTGCGCCCGCCAGTGATTTACCTCTGCTGGCACTGCATAATGGTGCGAAACTGTTGATCGTTAACCTTGAAATCACTATGATGGATCATCAATCGTCCTATGTCGTACATGGCAATTGTGCCGAAATCCTTCCTGCCCTGCTTGATCGTTTGGAGAAAACCGTATGACCGTGACTCGATCCAATCAGGGGAACGAGAAGTTCGATCATTTACTCGCTCGCTACGAACGGATCGTCGAGATCGGTCAGCAGCTAAATTCCATGCTCGATCATGTCTCACTGTTGCAGCGAATTATTGCGGCGGCAACCGAACTCACCGAAACCGAGTCCGCGTCTATTCTGCTCATTGATCCGGTCACAGGCGAACTGCGCTTCGAGTTGGTTGGGACGCTCAATTCTAGTGATATTGAGACGATCATCGTTCCAATGGAAGGCAGTATCGCCGGGTGGGTCGTCACGCACGGCGAACCTCGCGTGATTGAGGATGTGCGTCAGGATTCAAATTTCTACAGCTCAGTAGACGATCAGTTGAAGTTTCACACGCGCAACCTGCTTGCTGTACCCATGAGAGCGCACAACCGTGTAATCGGCACGCTGGAAGCGGTCAACAAGCGCAGCGGCGAACGTTTCAACGACGACGACGTGAAAACATTGTCGATGCTGGCGACCCAAGCCGCTATTGCGATTGAAAATGCGCGTTTGTTTCAGCAAAGCGATTTCATGGCGGAAGTCGTGCATGAACTTCGCAGTCCGTTGGCGGCGCTGCGAACGAGCATGGCGATTCTGCTGCGCCCAGACCTCCCCGAAGACAAGCGAAACGGCACGGTTCTCACGATGCAAGGCGAAATCGAACGGTTGATTCAGATGACCAACGATTTCCTTGACCTTGCGCGACTCGAATCGGGCAGAGTGCGCCTGAACCTCAACCGTTTTGATCTACATCACCTGTTAGTTGAATGCGTTGATGTGGTGACACAGCAAGCGGCAGAACGCGGCATCACCATTGAAATGGGCATTGAACCGTTTGTGGTAGAGGGAGATCGCGGCAAAATCAAGCAAGTTTTGCTTAATTTGCTCACCAACGCGATCAAATACAACCGTGAGGGCGGCAGCATTCAGGTGCAGACTTACACCAGCATTCGCCACGACGAACCCTATGCCGAAGTCGCCGTATCAGATACGGGATACGGCATTGCTAAAGAGAGCCAGAAGAAGTTGTTTCAGAAGTTCTACCGCGTAGAAGAAACCGCTGATGTAGCGGCGGGAACGGGCTTAGGACTAGCGATTGCCAAACACATCGTTGAGGCGCATAACGGCACGATCACGCTGGAGAGCGAAGCGGGCAAAGGCTCGACTTTCTTTGTGACTCTTCCATTGGTGTTTTAAAAGTCCAGCAGAACTTTGAGCATTCCTTTTTATCACACGTACCGTCTGCGACATTGATTTCACCCACAACGCGCCGTCCCATGAGATCATCTGCGCCTGAAACGACCTCTCCGACAAACTCGTGACCGAGAATGCCGGAGAAGTTCATATATCCTGCGACCAATTCGAGGTCGGTGTTACAAATCCCTGCGCGGCGTATTTTGAGCAGTGCTTGATCACCCTTTGGCTTGGGAGTCCGTGCCTTCCTCTCTAAGCGAAGCTGACCATCAAAGGCGACTGCACGCATCACTACGCCTCGCTCTCCACAGGGGTTAATGCTTTGGGGCGGTTGACAAACGGAATTTCGCCCTTTTCCCATG
>JBBQRJ010000003.1:0-33942 GCA_038214955.1 Aggregatilineales bacterium
TGGTGGGCGACAGCGAATTTGCGGCACTCGATTTTCTCGCTCCCATGCAGCAGTTGAATCTGACGTTTGTCACCCGTCTGCGGAGGGATGCCGCGTTGTATGCACCCGCCCCGCCCTACAGCGGCAAAGGTCGCCCACGCATAGCCAACCACGAGGCAACTCCAACTATGAGCTTCTATGTGCAGTGTGAGCAGTTACCATCTCAGTTACTATTCGGCACTCTGGGAGGACCTGTATATATTCTCACGTTCGGTAAATAGACGTTCAACGTTGCGCCCGATGTTTTGTTTGCTGTAAGCGCCTCTTTCGTGCGCTGATCATGTCCCGTTCGATTTCCCACGTCCTGATCGCAAAATCATTTTAGTACGAGAATTTCAGGGGATAATCGGGCGCGGCGGGGCGTGGGCTTCTCTCAGCCGCTTCTCGTAGTTTCCCTGTCTCCAGCGCCGCCGCACGTCTCGCTTGTCCTGCTTGCCACCGTTCACTCCATTTCTGCACCGAATTGCGTTCCATCCCCATCGCTTTCGACTGGGCGGTAATACTTAACCCCGATGCCGCACCCATGATGATCTGACTGCGCTTGACCAATCCCGCCCTACTTCGCGTTTCACGGGTGATCTGTTCCAAAATCCTGCCTTCGGCTTCATTCACCTCCACTACTTTTGCTCTTCGCATCTCCCTTCTCCTTTTCCTGACAAGATTATACCCCTTTCTCTTTTGCTTATCCTCTTTCGCTATGCTGTACTAGGGCAACTTTTCTCCCTCAGATACGCTAAGTAGCCCCGACAGCCCGTCCTCGTCAAGGGATCAACCAACAAACCCCAATTCCGTTCTCACGCCCGCGGCACGGCACCCTCCATTGCCGTGACGTGCTTGGAGGAATCCAGCCTCCGCTGGCTGAAATGGCATACACGGTTCGCTTCGACAGCTATCGCACCCAATCGCTTCACCCATTTCGGAAGGTTTGCGCTATATTCGTTGGTAGACAAGGTGTTCTCCTTTGTTGGTTGTGCTTCAAAGTAGAATACCCTGTCCTCTCAATTGATTGTCTCTTATCTTGATGCCCAAGGGATTGTACCCGCCCACGTTCCACGCCGCACCCGCAGGTGCGGCGTGGGTGCGCCACGTAGTGTCGTACATTAGCTCCCACCGGCGCATGAGGTGGCTAGGTTTTACCTAGCTGTTGGAGCCGGCTGCTGGAGCCGGCGGATTTATTCGCTGGCGACATGGGCGGTGCGAAGTATCTCCCGCAAAACGACCAGCCCGCGCGTGATGTCTTCTGACCTGGCGCCCGCATAGCCCAGCACCAGCCCGCGCCGTGTTGCCTCGCCAAAATACAGGTTCGACAGTGCCAGCACCTCGATGCCTGCGCCTTCGGCATCGGCGCTGATCTGGCGATCTGAAGCGGAATCGGGCAGCCACAGGACGAGATGCATGCCTGAATCGCTGTTGCCAACTTCCACTGCATCGCCGAGAATGCGTTCAATTTCGTTGAGCAGATGTGAACGCCGCTCGGTGTACAGCGCCCGCGCCCGGCGGATGTGCCGTCCAAAATGCCCCTCGCGGATGAAATCGTTCAGGGCTGCCTGGGGGATCATCGGCGATTGAATATCCACGATGGCGCGGGCGGCGGCAAACGGCTCGATCAGGTCGGGCGGCACGATGAGATAACCAATACGCAGGCTGGGGAACATGGACTTGCTGAACGTGCCGGTATATAGCACGCGGCTTGAGGCGTCCAGCCCCTGGAGTGATGACAGCGGATAGCCGTTATAGCGGAATTCGTGGTTGTAGTCGTCCTCGATGATCCAGGCGTTATTGTTCTGCGCCCATAACAGCAGCTCGCCGCGCCGCTTCAGGCTCATGCTCCCGCCAATTGGAAACTGAAGCGACGGCGTGACGCAGGCGAGGCGGGCGTTGGGCGCACGTACAATGCCCAAGTCAACGCGCAGACCCTGCTCATCCACCGGAACTGGAGTCACACACGCGCCGGCTGTGTGCAGAATCCAGTGCGTTCCGGGATGCCCAGGGTCTTCCATCCATGCCGCGTCGCCGGGGTCGAGCAGCAGTTGGCTAGCGAGAAAGATCGCCTGCTGCGAACCGTTGGTAATAATGACCTGATCCGCCGTGCAGCGCACACTGCGGGTGGTACGCGCATATTCGGCGATGGCTTCGCGCAGCGGCGCATACCCGATGGGCGAGGCGACATCGTAATCGAGTAGGGCGTGAGACGCGGAACGGTAATGTTTGGTCAGCAGGCGGCTCCAGATGTCGAACGGAAAATAGTCGAGCGCAGGCATTCCAATCGTGAAGACATAATCAGCATTGGTTTTGCGCCGCGCCGTGAAGCGCGTGTTGCGAAAGCTCTCCCCGCGCATTGAGAGCGTGCGCTCATCCGACGCAACGAATGTACGACTGGCTGAACGGCTGCGTTCCCAAAGCAGATCGGCGGGGACATCCGGCGTGACGAACGTGCCGGAACCCATGCGCGTTTCCAGATAACCTTCCGCAGAAAGCTGGCGCAGCGCCTCAAGCACGGTATTACGCGAAATGCCCAGCCAGGATGCCATATCGCGGCTCGAAGGCAAGCGCAGGTAAGCATCAAGCTGACCGCCCAGAATTGCGGTTTTCAGGCAGGTGTAAATCTGCCGGTGAAGCGGCGTTTTTTCGTCCGCTACAACCTGAATGACGGATAACAGAACGGCTTTTGGAAGCGCACGCACCAAAGTGGTACCCTCAAATCATCAAGAAGTGGCTCTTGTGACAATACCACATTTGGATGATGATCAACATTAGCAGAAGCATCTATAGTTTTGCTGGAAAAATTGCAGAGTATCAAGGGGAGACGCTCACGTTCTGCGCGCCGCGCCTGCTCGGGTTTTTAGGAGAAATGGATCATGTTGAAACGCAGTTGTTTTCTGATCGTCGCTCTTTTTGCTGTCCTGCTTGCTGGTGCTATCAGCGCACAGGAGTCGCCCCGCGTGCTTCGTATTGGTCTGACCGAAGAACCGGATATGCTGGTGGATTATGCAAGCAATACGCTGCTCGGCTGGAGCATGTTCCGTCTGCACTCGCAACCGCAGTGGGGAACGGACGAAAATCAGGAGATTGTCCCGCTGCTGATGGACGAGCTGCCCAGCTACGAAAATGGTGGCATCACGATCACCGATGAGGGACAGATGGTCATTCGCTTCACCATCGCCGATTGGGCGGTGTGGTCGGATGGTGAGCCAATTGTCGCTGATGACTTTGTGCTGCCCTACGAAATGGTCAATGACGGCGTGAGCCAGATGCTCGCCTTCCGCATGTTGGGTGGCGCGGCGGGAACGGTGGAGCAGGGCGATACCGAAAAAGAAGTGGTCATCACCCTCGATGTTCCCAACCCGGACTGGCAGTATTCGGCGATTGTGCCGCTGCCGTCACACATCCTGCGCGACCAGTATGAAACCGATTTGGCGGCGGGTATCAGCTTTGAGCTGAACCCGTGGATGCGGTCTCCGACGGTCTCCAACGGTCCCTTCACGTTTGCGGAATGGGTCACGGGCAGCTACATCCGCTTCGTTAAGAACCCGAATTACTGGCAGGATGTCTGGTTTGATGAAGTCATCCTCAACCTGTATCAGGATGTCAGTGTGCTTGAGCAGTTGATGGTGGCGGGTGAACTGGATATGACGCGCTATATCCTGCCTGCGTCACGCGCTGCTGAACTTGCCGCAGAGAATGATTTTCTGAACGTCCGCACCTCATTTGGCGGCGTTCGCCTCGAACTTGAATACAACATGAGTCCCAACGGCAATCCGGCATTGCAGGATGAGCGCGTGCGTGAGGCGCTGGGCATGGGCATTGATCGGCAATACATGGTGGATAACATTTACGCGGGTGTCGCTGAAGTCGCCAATACGTGGTGGACAGGCACGCCCTGGGCAAACCCGGATGCGGCGATGCTGCCCTATGACCCTGAAGGCGCGATTGCGCTGCTGCGTGAAGCGGGCTGGTATGACAATGATGGCGATGGTGTCGCCGAAGCGCACGGCGTCGAAGGCGTTGAGGACGGTACACCGCTGGAACTGACGGCGACGACCTATTCCGACATTCAGCATTATCAGGACTCGCTGCTGTATATTCAGGACGCGCTGGCGGATATTGGCGCGGCGGTGGACATCACCCTGCACCAGATCAGCGAGATTCACGGCTCGCTCACCAATAATGGCATTCTCGCCACCGCGCAGCACGACCTCAATCTGGTCGCTTGGGTGCCGGGCGTGGGCAGCGTCGCTACCTTCAACCCGTATAACTGCGCGGACATCGCCAGCGAAGAAAATCCCTTTGGCTTAAACGGCTTGCAGGTGTGCAATCCAGAGGTGGATGAGCTGTGGACGTCGCTCTTTGTCGAGCTGGATCAAGCCACCCGCGAAGACGCCGCTGATCAAATTCAGGCGCTTATGGCTGAGGATGTGCAAACCCAGTATCTCGTCAATATTCTGTACGCCGTGACCTATAATGATCGCCTGCAATGGGAAAATACCGATGTGAGCGACCTCACGCCCTGGCTGACCGTTGGCGAGTGGCAGTTCTCCGAGTAGGTTAACCTTATCCCTCAGTCCCCTCTCCATGTGGTGAGGGGACTCGAGTTAGCGCAGAAGCGAGGTCGCTCAATTCATGCGAACGTACACGCTCAAACGGGTCTTGCAGGCAGTCCCGCTGCTGTTCGTAGTCAGCATTCTTCTGTTCGCGCTCATGTACTCCATTGGTGACCCGCTGGCGATTCTCATGAACGTGCCGCGTCGTCCCAGCGGCGCACAGTTGGAGCAGGCGCAGCGGCGGCTCGGTCTTGATCAACCGATCACGACGCAGTATCTCTACTGGCTGATCGGCAATGACTGGACGCTGATTGATATTGACGGCGACGGCACGACCAGTGAGGAGATGTATGGGACACGGCGCGGTATTCTGCGCGGCGATCTGGGCACCTCGATGGTGACGCGCCAGCCCGTGCAGACGCGCATTGGCGAACGGCTTGGCAACACGCTGATCCTGATGGTGCCTGCTTATATCCTCACCCTGATGATTTCATTCGCGGTCGGTACGATTGCGGCGCTCCGCCAGTATTCATTTGTTGACCACCTGTCAACCACCGTCGCCTTCATCTTCTACTCCATGCCGATCTTCCTGATCGCGCTGGGGATGATCATGGTATTCGCCGTCGCCTTTCGCAGTTGGGGGCTGCCTTCGCTGCCCATCGCGGGCATGGGGCGTCCTGGTGAACCGCGCACCATTCAGAACCTGCTCCCGTACATGATTATGCCCGTCGCCAGCATCGTGCTGGTCAGTTCAGCGGCATATATCCGCTACGTGCGTGCCAGTATGCTGGACGTGATCCATCAGGATTATATCCGCACGGCACGCGCCAAGGGCTTGCCCGAACGCCTGATTCTGACGCGCCATATCCTGCGGAATACTGCGCTGCCGCTGGTGACGATTATCGCGCTCGATCTACCGTTTCTGGTTGGCGGCGCGATTGTCGTCGAATCGATCTTTGCCTGGCCCGGCATGGGGATGCTGTTCGTCGAAAGCCTGGATCGTTCCGACTATCCGGTGTTGATGGCGATGCTGATGCTGCTGGCGGTATTCGTCATCCTCTCGCAGCTTGCCGCCGATCTGCTCTATTCCGCACTCGACCCACGAATTCGGCTACGGTAGGGGATCGCTCATGCAGAACTTCACCCGTGTGCTTCGTCTGAACAAACCCCGTGTGACTCGCTCTGAACTGGCGCATGAAACACTCATGCAGCGCACCATCCAGCGCTTCAGACGGCATCGTATGGCGGTTGTCGGCGTCTTTGTCCTGACGGTGATCATCATCTACGTGGTCGGCGGTTCGTTTCTGATCACCGAGCGCCAGTCGAATGATACCGACTTCGCCAATAAATGGGCGCCGCCGTCGCTGGAACACCCGATGGGGACTGACGCGCAGGGGCGCGATGTGCTGGCACGCACGATTTACGGCGGACAGGTGACGCTGATGATCAGCGTGCTGGCGATGATGGTCACGTGCACCCTTGGAACGGTGTCCGGGCTGATTTCCGGCTACTACGGTGGGCTGATTGACAGCGCGATCATGCGGATCGTCGAGGCGCTGCTGAGCATTCCGCTGCTGTTTTTGCTGCTGGTGATCTCAAAATTCGTTAGTACACACGTGTCTTCGGTCACGATACTCGGGCGCGAGATCAGCGGCAGTGTCATGGTCGTCATCGTGGTGCTGGGCTTCACAAGCTGGATGGGGCTGGCACGAATCGTTCGCGCACAGGTACTGTCGCTGCGCGAACAGGAATTTGTCGTTGCGGCGCGTGCTTTGGGCGCAGGCAGCCGGTCCATCATCTTTCGCCACATTCTGCCCAACACGCTCACGCCCGTGATCGTCTATACCACGCTCGGTATTTCGACGGTCATCCTGCTGGAAGCCTATATCGGTTTTCTGGGCATGGGTGTACAGCCGCCGACGGCAAGCTGGGGCAACATGATCCAGCGGGCAACGGAGAAAATTGACAGTGCGTGGTGGATGTGGTTCTTTCCCGGCGCACTCATCCTGCTGACTGTGCTTAGTATCAACTATATCGGGGACGGGCTGCGCGACGCGCTCGACCCGTACAGCAAAAAGTGACTTTCGACTGGAGAAACATTCATGCTGCTCTTCCACAATGGCATCATTCACACAATGGATGCTGCTTCCCCGACGGTGGATGCCGTACTGGTGGGCGACGATGGGCGGATCACGGCGCTGGGTGCGGCAGGAACGCTGCGGGCGGCGGGTAGAGGCATCGAGACCGTTGATCTGCATGGACGAACGCTCATCCCCGGCTTCAACGACGCGCATGTACATGTCCAGTGGCTCGGTTTACAACTGACCATGCTGGTGGATGTGACGCGGGCGCGTCGTATACCCGCCATTCTCGATGCACTGGAGGGTCGCGCCGCCGTCTGCCCGCCTGACGACTGGATTTCTGCGACGGGCTACAACGAAAACTTTCTGGTGGAAAAGCGCCATCCCACCCGCGCCGATCTGGACAGCGCCAGCGCGACTCATCCGATTGCAATCCTGCACACCAGCGGTCATCAGGCTGTCGCCAACTCACGGGCGCTGGCGCTGGCGGGTATTACGCGGGAAACGCCCGATCCGCCGGGTGGGCATATCGGGCGGGATGCCGATGGCGAACCAACGGGCTTGCTTGAAGAAACCGCGCTGCCACTCGTGTATGACTGCATTCCGCCTGTCACCCCCGCCGAAATGCAAATCGCCCTGCTAGCAGCGATGCAGCATCAGCTCGCGCTCGGCATCACCAGCGCCACCGACCCGGCGGTTGAAGCCTTTCATATCAATGCCTACCGGGCGCTGGACGAAGCAGGGGCGCTGCCCGTGCGGATCAACCTGCTGGCAGATCGACGCAGCGGCGAGACCATCTTTCCGCTACCGGAACGCTATGTAAGCGATTGGCTGCGTCTCGACAGCGTGAAATTCTTCGCCGACGGCGGCATGACCAGCGCCACCGCCGCCATCTCGATCCCGTACAAGGAAACCGGCACATACGGCATCCTGATCTATGAGACCGCAGCGATGGCTGACCTGATGTGGGAAGCCCACGACGCCGGGCTGCGTATCGCCACCCACGCCAACGGTGATCGCGCTCTGGAACAGGTCATCACCATTTATGAAATGCTGCACACCCGCAAGCCAGCGCCGCTGTGCCACCGCCTCGAACATCTCGCCCTGCCCACGTCGGAACACCTGCGGCGGGCGGCGCGGCTGGGGGTCATGACGGCGACGCAGACGGTATTTCTGCCTGCTTTTGGCGCGGCGTTCCGACGTTACATGCCGGATGAATATGTCCCGCGTGCCTATGGCGTCCGCGACATGCTCGACGCCGGCATGATCGTGGCGCTCAGTACCGATGCGCCAGTCGTGCCGGATGATAACCCGCTGCTCGGCATCAAAGCGGCGGTAGACCGTCTCGATCATGAGGGCAGCCCCTTCGCGCCGGAACAAGCCAGCACACCGTATGAGGCGCTGTATGCCTACACGATGGGCGGGGCGCTGCTCAGCGGGGATGAAGCCAATCGCGGCAGTATCACGTCGGGCAAGTGGGCGGATTTTGCGATTTTGAACGGCGACCCGCTGCATACACCGGCGGATGCGCTGCCTGAACTGGGCGTGGAAGCAACCTATGTTGGGGGGAAATGCGTTTATGACTTCCGAGGATAGACCCGCAGCGGGCATTTTTCAGAGTGCGTGCGCTGTCGCGGCTGCTATCGCCGCCGGGCAGGTCACGGCGGAAGCGGTGACTCAAGCGCATCTCGATCAGATTCGCCAGCATCACGCGGAGGTAAATGCTGTCGTCACGCTTGATGAGGCTGGCGCACTAGCACAGGCTCGCGCCGTTGATCGCGGCGAGGTGAGTGGCGTGCTAGCGGGCGTTCCCATCACCGTGAAGGATGCGTGGGCGGTGCGCGGGGTGCGTTCCACCGGGGGCTATCCACCGCTTGCCGACACTGTGCCGGACGAAGATGCGTTCATCGTGGCGCAGATGCGGACGGCGGGCGCGGTCATCCTGGGCAAAACCAACGTGCCGATCCTGTCTTCCGATACACAGACCGACAATGAGATTTTTGGGCGCACCAATAACCCGTGGAACACGGCGCATACGCCCGGCGGCTCCAGCGGGGGCAGCGCGGCGGCGGTTGCCAGCGGCATGTCAGCGCTCGACATCGGCAGCGATGTCGCCGGTTCGGTGCGGATTCCCGCGCATTACTGCGGCGTCTACAGCCTGAAAACGACTGAACATCGTATTTCGATGACCGGGCATATCCCGCCGCTGCCGGGTTCAGGACGGGGGATCCGCCGCCTGAGCGTAGCGGGACCCATCGCCCGTTCGATTGATGATCTGGCGCTGGCGCTGGGTGTGCTTGTTGGTGCCGATCCCAGACGCCCGGAAGTGCCGCCCGTGCCGCTGGGGGCAATGCCGGAGAAACCGCCGCCATCCGGTCTGCAAATTGCCTGGTCAGACCGTTTCGGTCATGTGTCGATCTCGGAAGGAACACAGCGCGTCATCAGCGAAGCGGCGGAACTTCTGGCGCGGAACAGCTGTATGATCCGTCAGGCGTTCCCGGAGAACTTCGCCTTTCCCCGTGCGTGGGAAGTGTTCGGTACGCTCTACTGGGGGCAGGTAGGCGCGGCGTTTCCCGTTGAAATTGATGCGGAGGAAGCGGCGCTCGCGGGCTTCACAGTTGATTCGGATGATGCGTTTTCGCGTGGGGCAGGGCGGATTGTGAATGGTTCGCTCCGAACCTACCAAGATGCCTCACTGGAGCGCGATGGCTATGTCATGGCGCTGGATGCGTTTCTGGAAACATGGGATGTGCTGATCTGCCCGGTGGCAGCGACGCCCGCGATTCCCCATATGCCGCATATGTCATCGGTGATGGTCGCAGGACAGCGACTCAATTACTTTGAGCGCGGAACGTACTACTGTATCCCGTTTAATCTGACGGGGCATCCGGTGGTCGTCATTCCGGCGGGCTTTGATGACGATGGGCTGCCCATTGGCTTGCAGATCGTCGGCAAACGCTGGGGGGAAATGCCGCTGCTGGCGGCTGCCAGCGTGATTGACGGCATTCTGAGCGCATATCGTCAGCCGCCAGGTTTTGGGGGATAGCGATGAAGGCGCATCAGCAACGAAAAAGATGGGGTTTTGTCGCGGTGCTGTTGTTTGCTGCGACATCGGTTCTTCACGCGCAGGATGCGACATGTGCCTATCCGGATAACGAATGGGAAGCCGCCGCGCCCGAAGCCGTCGGTGCTGATGCAGAAGCGCTTGATGCGGCACTGGCACAAGCTGAAACGCTGCCTTATTTACGCAGCCTGCTGATTGTACGAGGTCGATGCCTGATCGCCGAGCGCTATTTTGGCGTCGCGGCGGCGGATGACTTGGTGAATTCGTATTCCGTGACCAAAAGCGTGACCGCCTCGCTCATCGGAATCGCCATTGATGAGGGCTTAATCCCGTCTGTCACCAGTCCGCTAGGGGATTTTATGGAGATTGAGGTAGATGCAGAGCAGGCGAGCATCACCCTCGATGACCTGCTCAAGATGCTGTCCGGTATTGATTGGGATGAGGCGAGCGCGGCGAACATCGGCGGGATGCTGGCGCTGGAACGTCACGAGGTGGACTACATCCTGGGTCTGCCGATGGCGCATATCCCCGGTACAATGTGGAATTACAGCACAGCGGATTCGCATCTGCTCTCGGCGGCGCTGTCCGCGGCAGTCAGAGAACCGGCGGTGGAATATGCCCAAACGCACCTGTTTAACCCGCTTGGTATCACTAATGTGGCGTGGACGGCGGATGCGGACGGCGTGAACCTCGGCGGCACACAGCTTTTCTGGCGTCCGCAGGATATGGCGCGGTTTGGTTTGCTGCTGGTGGAAGATGGCGCGTGGAACGGCGAGCAGGTCGTGCCGCAGCGCTGGATTGAGTACATGCTGCGCCCGCAGCTTCGTGATCCCAGCCCTTACACGCTCTCGTATGCCGCGCACTGGTGGCACGTTTACGCACAAGGTTATCCGCCGATGTCCGCTGCCGTCGGCTATGGCGGTCAGTTTATCTTGCTGGTGCCAGCGCTGGATGTTGTTATAGTCACGACAGGCGACAGCACACTCGGCAGCCCCAACCGTTACATTTCCGGTACGCTGGCGGAACAGCGCGTCTCGGAGGTCATTGATCTGCTGATCGAACAGGTGCTGCCCGCTTTCGACGACTAAACTACTGGTGGCTGCCAGAAGGCTGGAAAACGGGCGGGGTGCGCCCGGTGGGCAGGCGGTACTGCCCACATAAACAGTTGAGAATTCGCGCTTGACCCATTGGGACATTTTCGTAGGATTCGGAGTCTAAATTTCATCGGTATCCGAATCCCACATGCTTGTATTTGACGTGTCGCTAGTCGTCAACCTATTGCTTCTGCTCCTGCTGCTGTTTTTGCAGCGTTGTTCCCTCTACCGCTTCCTTAAACAGCTTTGAGTCACTTGGCAGGCGCATCGTCCACATCGCTGGAAACCCCAATCCCCACGCGACTGTCCCCACTGCCAGTCTGGATTGCAACTCCACATCCTTCGTTCCAAATCCGAGATTCGCCCTTATGCCGAGCGTAAAAGTCGCCGTGGGCGAAAGAAAACGGTCAATACCCGCAGATTTGCCTGCCCCAATCTTCACTGCGCGTATCGAGGGGTCACGGATGACAGTCTCCATGCCTGTAGGGTGCGAAAACTCTTATAAGGTGCAAAAACCCTATCCAAGGGAGAAATCCACCTGGCAGCCAATATGTCTAGGAAACAAACGTCAAAGTTCTAACACTATCAAAGCCTATCAGAGAAATGGCTTGTTATTATATTTTCATTTAATAGTCGCATAGCAATCTTCTCTAGACAGATTTTTCCGCCTGACACGAGTGTTAGGCAGCGACGTAGAATAAAAAAGCACTCAAGATGAGCGCCACTAGCATTACAAATAACATTACAATTACCCTAACGGGGCTTCGGGTCGTGATACTGTCCACAACTCAAATGAGCAATTGGCAAAACCACTTATCCTGTTCCTTCTCTATTTTGACCGTGAAAACCCCGTATCGATCAACGAACAGCGTGACCACCGCATCCGAGAGCGTTATGCCGCTGGTGAAACGATCAGCCAGTTGGCTCACATTTACAAACTATCACCTCAAAGAGTCTTTCAAATCGTACACGCTGCCTCATGATCAGAAAGTCGGCTAATGGGTGGAATCAATCCACCCTACACAGCGGCGATCAGTCCAGTTCCCAGTCCTCAAACTTCAACCCGTTTACGCGACTGAACTCGCGGGTGTTGTGAGTGACAACCATCAAATCATGCGCGAGAGCTATTGCTGCGATGAGCAAGTCATTGGGACCAATCGGTGTTCCTACCCTCTCTAATTGAGCGCGAATCCGTCCATAATGTTCAGCAGCCGAGTCATCAAAAGGCAACGTTGTCAATGGCTCGAGAAATTCACGCTGCACGGCACGTGTTTTCTCTACACTGTTGCTTTTCATCGCGCCGAAGATCAGCTCAGCACGAGTCACGGAACATACCACAATATCATCAGGTGACTCTGCAGCCAACCGGCGGATAATACTGACTGAACGACGATTAAGGTAACGAATACATGTGTTGGTATCAAGCAGATACTTCATAATAGCGCATCGCGCTCCTCGTATTCACCCTGCGCCGGGCGCTCAAGTGGGTCTGCTGCCAAACTG
This sequence comes from Aggregatilineales bacterium, assembly GCA_038214955.1. Lineage (GTDB taxonomy): Bacteria > Chloroflexota > Anaerolineae > Aggregatilineales > Phototrophicaceae > Flexifilum. The sequence continues at coordinate 12,323 of JBBQRJ010000003.1, forward strand.
CCTGCTGTTCGCTCAAAATACGCTAGCGGCCAACCTCGCTTCTCTTTGCGCTGGACGACAATCAACACTTCTAGATCCATGTCCGATACTTCAAGTGACAATTCCAACTTAAGAATACCGTCTTGTCCTACGTGTGTATCGAGTTTGATTGTTTGCATCATGAACACCTCCTATCGCTGCCCCCTATTCTACTACACAGTGGCGTTGAAAGATTCTGTCCGCATGTTTGATCAACACACTCCGTCAATAGCATCATCACTAACGGTTGCAAAGTCTGATGTGTTTCGTGCGGCGCACACTTTGGGAGCGGGGTTGAATGCGAAAGCAGTGACAAAATTAGTAGCCATCCCGTTCGTCCGCCGATTTGGACGCTCAGCAACCAACTAGGGATAAAATCGTTGCGTTTTCCTGTTTTGGGCAGTTTAGATCATGACCATAGCCGAAGTGTCTGAAGTATGATTTCTCTCTCAGATATGCTAAGTAGCCCTTACAGCTGGGGCAAGACCATGGCGTTTGAGGAGGTCGGCAATCGTCGTTTTACCGACCCGATAGCCGCGTTTTTGAAGCTCCCCACTGATACGACGATAACCCCAGCTAGAATTCTCACGAGCGAGTTGCACAATCAGATTTTCTAAACTTACCGGGATGGGTTTACGACCACGAGGGGCTTGAATTTGTGTCCATTTCCGACGGACGAGTTGGCGATGCCACCGTAAAACGGTTTCTGGACGGACGATGAGGATCACCGAGCGCAACGGTTGGTTCGTTTGACGGGTGATTCGCTTGAATTTCATCAGCACGACAGCGAGGATCAGCTTTTGCAGGGGCGTTACTTTCGTGACTGGAGATTTCCTTAGGGGGATGCGGAGTTGCTGACGGAGGAGCAGGATTTCGATGTCTTTATCCTGATTAGTGCGTCTCTGGGTAACGAAGATATCAAAGAATAAAGTAACCAACTGAGCGATGAGTGACCAGATCATGACTTTTCCGACGATAGAATGGATGAAGCCCGATTGTAGCAACAGCCAGTCAAAAACGTGCCTGTGCAATTGAACCTGACTTTAGAATCTCATTTTTGGACAGTACGCGCATCGGCAGTTCGCTTGCAACTGATGAATTCTACAGGGGGAATTTGATCGGTACGTTCGATGTCTGCGAACGATAAAGGGCAGTGAACAACTCCACCACACGCCGTCCATCCAGACCAGTGACTGCTGGAACGCGCGCACTCTGAACCGCCTCTAGGAAATCTTGAAATTGCAAGCGGAAATAGTGCGCCGCTGGGTCAATAGTCTGGAAGAATTTTGCGTCTTCATCACGCCATGTCGGGAGATTGGACTCTTCACCGGGGATTGTCCACAAGGTGTTGAATGGTGGTTCGAGAATCGGTTTCATGCCCGCAATGAAAGCTGCTCCTCCCTCTGTCTGAACGCCAATCGAAGCGCCCGAACTTCCATGCACTTCGACTTTGATATACAGCCCCGGTTTCTGTGAATTACTGACCACGACACTGCCGAGCGCGCCGCTCTTGAAGCGGATCACGGCGAGAGCCGTATCGTCTACCTCAATATAAGGGTGATTGAAGTTAGCCCACTGACCATACAACGTGTCGATCTCGCCCATATACCATAGGAGGAGATCGAGAACATGCGGTGACTGGTTAACTAGCACACCGCCGCCTTCAGTATCCCAACGTCCTCTCCAAGAATCGGACTCGTAGTATGTTTGATCACGCCAACTCAGCATCGTCGCTACGGCTAAAGCGGGGTGACCCATTTTCCCCGACTCAATGGCAGCTTTGACCCGCTGTGCAGGTTCTAACCAGCGGCGCTGGCTGATCACGCCAAGGACAGCGCCCCCGCGTTCGGCTGCTTGCAGCATTCGGTCGCAGTCATCCAGCGATGCCGCCAGTGGTTTTTCGACCAGCACATGGACACCACGTTCGAGGGCTGGAACGGCGTTTGCAGCGTGGACAGGATGAGGGGTACAGATGATCAAGGACTGCACCCCGGTAGCGTCGATCATCGCTTCAATGTTGTCGAAAGCAGGGACATTGTATAACGCGGCAAGCGCGGAAGCGCGTTCCGTCGTGCGACTGCAGACCCCGACAAACTGCGACTCTGGTAGCGAAGCGAGTATCTGGGCGTGGATCGCCCCAACTTTGCCTGCGCCAACGATCCCGGTAAGGAGCGTCATAGACTATTCTTTCCCAACAGGGATAATCACGACATCGGCAGCGTCGGCGCGCCCTGTCTCGCAAAGCAGTCCGATCCCGCCAGTCAGCAGCGGTTGATCGTCGTCACGCACAGTCAACAACGGCTGACCGTCGACAAATGCGCTGACTTGCTCGCCCTGAACACGTAGCGCAAGGGTGAGGCTTTGATCGAATACCCACGTGAACGACGTTTCAGCAAGCACTACCTCTTGATCCAACAGTTTGACGAGTTGGGCTTGTCCGTTGCGGCGCATAATCAACGCATAGCCGCGTCGTAGTCCTTGAACGCGTGCGACAATTCCGAATGCCGCGCAGAGATGAGGTGTAATGGACGTGCTTACCTCGTAATCAGTCCACCCGTTCGTCCCTTGCGTGATCAATCCCCGTCCGATATTCTGAATCAGCCGCAGGTGTTCTGGATACCACGTCTCGAAGGAACGCAGTTCAAACTGATCAAGACTATTCACCCATGCGCGACGCCACATAGTCCCCCGCTTGTGCTGGACGACCATAGCCTAGTGTTCGGGGAGCCTCTCCATGTCAGATAATCGAGATAGTCCACGCCATTGTTCTGTGCGTTGTCCATGACTTCAATGCCAACATCGGTGATTGCCCGCCCACCGTCTGCTGTTGGGAGATACAAACGATCTGCGACAGGATCGCGCAGAGCAGGTGTAATTCCCGTCAAGCCATTCTTAATTCCCATGAGGCAGCCGACATTGCCCGAATTGCAATCTGTATCCCAACCGGACGTATTGACGATCATCAAAGACTCCGCGAAGTCGTCACCTCCATAAAGCAGCGCGAGGATGATCAGCGCGTGATTGGGGACGATGTGGCAGTTGCCGCCGTACTTGTCGTAGCCATAATGCGCGGCGATCCGTTCACGCGACTTGCGCCAATCTGGCTCGCCCGCGTGCCAATGACGGATGTCTGCGATTAGACGGTAAATAATCGAGGACTTTGGAATGAACGACACCGCTGTATCGAGTAGTATCGACAAATCTCGTTCGACAAACGCCATCGACTCCATGGCGGCAATCACCTGGGCGCCATAGATCGCTTCACCATCGGGGCTAACACTGGCTGCACGCCCTGCGAGGTCCGCAGCGAGGGAAGGATCGCTGGGAGCCACCATCGCCCAACCGTCGATAAAGATTTGGGCACCGATCTGCTCATACGTCCAACCTTCGAACAGTCGCCCTAAATACACCGCAATCAGCTTGCCCAACACGCCCGCGTAGACTCGTTCAGCATAATCAACGGGAAGTGGCATTAAAGTTCTTTCTGATGAATCAACGAGGAAGCACTCGAATTTTATCGCCGTCACTGTGGATCGCGCTAACCCGCTCTATCCCCGTGTACGCGGCGGCGCTCACCGTATACTCGACCGGATCATTCGGAAGCAAACGATGGGTGCGTCCCGCTGCCAATGCTTCTTCCCAGCGCACCGGATAGCCAACCCACGGCTCAATCGCCAGTTGATACAAGCCGCGCCAGCCGCCGTACACCTGCCAAATCCACAGTGCATGGAAGATGTCGGCGGGGAAGGTCATGCCAAAACCGACGCGCTTCTCGGTGTTCGTGAGCGCCAACCAGTTCCCTTGCAGTTCAGTCGCGTAGTGTCCGCCGAAGACATCGGCTTCAAAGGGGAGTACGCGGCTGATATCCTCGCCAGTCGGCAAGGTTGACCAGCGGTAGGGTTCGCCTACGCTGCCCAACGCCGACCCGGACGATTGGGCGACAAGCCCCATACAAGGGGGAAGATCGATGCGGTGCTGCGGCGTGATCGCCAGTACGGGATGAATGCCCCAATTGAGATCGAGTGGACTCAAGCCGAGGTTTGTAAGTCGATAGCGCACATGGAAAACTGGCGCTTCCGAATCCAACCGAATCCAACGCTCGAAGCGAAGCGGCAGAATCGCCGTGTGTGCGCGCATATACAGCCCATCCGCGTCCGCATCCTGCCAGTCCCATGGCAGCGCCCATAGTTCGCCCATGCTCGGCAGACGATCCCCGCGATACTCGCTGATCTCGGTGGACGGCAGAATTTCATCCCAACCGCCGGGCCATGTGTCGTCAAAGTTCGAGCCATAGGGAATGACACGCGGCAAATTGCGGGGATGATGCCACAAGATTTCCGTGTCAGTTGGCTTGTGGACGATGCTGTAGATGCGCCCGCCCGTCTCCGGCAAAACAACTAACCTCAGGGTGGGGTTTTCTAGCACTAAGGCGCGCAGACCGTTGTATTGCCAGCGCGGATCGAAACGAACTCCCATGCGCGCCCCCTATTCGATCACAATGCCGAGCGCCGGGGAGAGCCCCGCCGAAAAGCCGCCGTCCACAGTCATCAGACTCCCGGTCATGAACGAGGCATCATCAGAGGCGATGAAGACCGCTGCGCCAGCGATATCCTCCGGCGAGCCGATGCGCCCCATAGCAGACATCTGCCCTGCCTGTTCGCGGATGTGTGGTCCTAAGGCGAGGAAATTGGCGTTCATCGGCGTCTCGATCCAGCCGGGACAAATGGCGTTGACGCGAATACCTTCCTTGCTGTGATCCATCGCTAGCGCACGGGTCAACTGCGCGATGCCACCCTTGCTGGCGCAATATGCAGCGATATTCCCCTCCGCGTAGAAACTGTTGACCGATGCTAGATTGATGATGACGCCACCGCTTCCCTGCCGCCGATACTGGAGTACCGCGTATTTGGCGCAGAAGAACACGCCCTTGAGGTTGACATCAATCAGACGATCCCACTCCGACTCCAGCGTATCCGCGGCGGACTTCTCCAACATGATCGCCGCGCTGCTGACCAGTATGTCGAGCTTGCCGAACGCCTGCACGGTTTCCGCGGCGATCCGTTCGCAGTCCGCCACGACGGAGACATCACACCGCGCAAAGGCGGCGCGCCCGCCCGCGTTGGTGATCATCTGGACGGTTTCGGCACCCATAGTCGGGTTCATGTCCGCCACCATGACCGCCGCGCCTTCCGCCGCCATGCGCCGCGCGATCCCGCGCCCAATGCCCGACGCCGCGCCCGTAATCAGCGCGACCTTGTTCTCTAATTTCATCGTTCATCCTCGATTGCCATGATCGTTCGTTCAAGCAGTTCGTCAATTTGCTCGGTGGTGATAATGAGCGGCGGTCCAAACGAAATCATCGTCGGCGCGCCGCGCACAATTAAACCGTGACGCTGCGCGGCGCGTTCGATGCGCCGCCCAATGTCCTGATGTGGATCGCCGCTGGTGTTGTCCTGCCGAAATTCTATCCCCCACCACAGCCCGATCCCGCGCACATCAGTGATGTGGTCGTAGCGTTCGCGGAGCGCGTGCAACCGCCGACCGAGATACGCCCCGACCTCGCGGACATGCTTCAGGAGATCGGCGCTGGCGAAATAATCCAGCACCGCCAAGCCGACCGCGCACGAGAGCGGATTGCCCGCGAAGGTATGCCCCGCGTTGAACTGGATGTTCGCCTCGCGTTCACCCCAGAAGGCACCCGCCACTTTGTCAGCGATGAAGGTCGCGGCTAAAGGTGCATAGCCGCCGCTCATGCCTTTGCCCGTACACAGTAGATCGGGCCACGCATCGACTTGTTCCGCGAAAAACAGCGTTCCCGTGCGCCCGAAACCGGAAATCACCTCGTCGTAAATCAGCAGCACATTGTAGCGTTCACACATCGCTCGCAGCGCTTGGAAATAGGACGCGGGCGGGATGATCAAGCCTTCGACGTTTAGGATCGGCTCGACGATGATCGCCGCCACGGTATCCGCGCCTTCGCGCCGGATCACTTCTTCAAACTGCAACACGCACGAGATCGCACATTGCGTCGCTGCCAATTGGAGCGGACAGCGGGCGAAATTCGGTGGATGCACATGAATCACACCGTCCAGCAGTGGCTCGAATGAGGTGCGCCGCGCGCTGACGCCAGACGCGCTCAACGCGCCGAATGTCCCGCCATGATACGCGCCATACGCCGCGATGATTTTGTACTTTTCGGGGTGTCCGGTCTGTTTGTGATACTGGCGCGCCAGCTTCAGCGCCATTTCGACAGCTTCTGAACCGCCGCTGGTGAATTTGAAAACGTTAAACTGCGGCGGCGTGAGTACACTCAGGCGTTCCGCAAGCTGGATGGCGGGGATATTGGTCGAGACAAGTGGCGGCGCGAATGTCAGGCGGTTCAACTGGTCGGTGATCGACTCGATCACGGCGGGGTTGCCGTGTCCGACACTGGCGACGAACACGCCCGCCAAGCCGTCAAGATATTCCTTGCCCTGTTCGTCGTAGATGTAAACGCCCTGTGCGCGTTCGATGACGAACGGCGCTTCCACGAACGCTTTCATCTGCTGAAAATCGACCATGATGCGCCCCGCGCCGTGCTGAAGGTCAGTCATAGGAGTCCTCTCGTCAACGCGCCATCAGGCGCGCGCCTTCGCGTAAGGTGATCGGCGTCGCCAAGTTAATCAGGGTATTTGCGCCTTCGGTGGTGAAGACGGCGGCTAGATAGGTATGATCGAGCGACAGCGCCGATGCGTTTCCAACTATGCGCCACGATTGCAAGACCTGTTCACCGTAAAGCACATCAAGCGCCGCGCTGTCGTCGGTTTGTGTATAGGTTCCCCACGCCGTCCCCGTTGACCAGAAGCATTTGAAGGGACGAACATCGAGCGCGGGCGCGAAGCCGAGATGCCCGACGGTGAGATCACAGGTGAAACCGGAGAGCGCCAGCAGCACCCCCCATGACGCCAGCGCCCGCGCATAATGGCTGCCGCATTCGAGTTCATTCCACGGATTACGTGCCGCGCCGTCGTAACGTGAGCGCACGGTTTCGACCAGCTTCAAACCTTCTTCGATCATGCCCTCGTAAATCATATGTCCGGCGACCTGATACTCGATACCCGTCCACACCTCGTCGCTGTAAACGAAGGGAAGATTAGGACGTCCTCCCCGGGGCCACGTGCAGAGCAGCAAACCGCCTTCATCGCCCCATGCATAGATGCGCTGCGCGTTGTTGTGATCGTCAAGCGATGTTCGAAAGTTGTGGCGGTAAATGGCTTCGAGCGTCGTCCGAGTATTCGCGGGATTCAGGATATTGCCCAAGCCGCAAACGCGAGCCATCCACGCACCGATCACCTGATCGGAGAGGCAGCCGGCGCCGTACTGGTATTTGGGATCGCCTTCGCGCTGCCCGCCCATGCTGATATGCGTGCTGATGGGAGAGTGCTGCGCCGCCTCGGGGTCGATTTTCTGCTCGTAATAGCTGCCGTTGAATAGATTTGCGTCCGTCCACGCGCAGCCCTGTTCATACAAGCGGGTATATTTTTCCGCGTCCGGGTCGCCAACTGCTTGCGCCATTTCCGCCGCGCAGCGCAGCGCACCCAGATACCACGTTTGCATCATGCTGTTGGGACCGTAGAATTCGATATCGTAGGTGTTGTGCTGCAAGCCTTCCATCACACCATCGACGTTGTAATCCCACCCTTGCCACGCATATTCCAGCGCCAGCTTCACGCGACCCCACAAGCCGCGCAGCCATTCGGTATCACCACTGATCTTCCAATCGCGGTACATCTGCATGACGTTGCCCATCTGCCCATCGGCGGCGGGATGAAACTCGATCTTCGGCGCGCCGAGCGGCAGCGAGAGCCGGAACGCCATGCGTCCGTCCTCGTATTCGGCATAGTGAAACGCATTCGAGCGCATGGAGCGTTCCAGCGAGGGGAACAAATAAGCGTGGGTGAGCGCATAGTTCCACACGTGCAGGCACGATCCTTCACAGCTTCCGGCGGTAGAGTGAACGCCTTCCCAACCATAAAAAGAGCCATCTTCTAGCAGCGTCACGGTGGGCGTTTTGAGCGTCGAAAGCTGGCTGGATACGGCGTCGATTACGGCGGGGGGCAGCGTCGAACCAAACAGCGCGTCGTGGAAGCGCTGTGTTTCGGCACGGAGACGCGATTCGTTCGCGCCAAGATAACGTGCCACGTCCAGCGCATCCATAAAGCGCGCGGCGTAGGGGACGCGCCACGTCACCGGATGGGCGCTGACTTCGTAGCTGCTTTCCCAATACTTGATGAAGTTGGGGAAATGCCAGCACAGGTAGACCGGAATGGCGACCGACTCGCCGGGTGCGAGGTGCGCGTGCATGATCAGCGACCCCGTATCGCTGCTGCCGGGCGCGGAAGGTTCGTCGTAGACTCGTTCGGTCAGCCGCCCGACCGACGAGAATTCATCCCAAAAGGCTTGCAGCGTATCGAACCACGCCGCACGCAACCACGTCGTTTGCTGCGTGGTGTGCTGCCACGGCGTTGCCAGCGTCATCGTTCCGCCGTAAGGGACATCAGGCGTGTAAACCTCGCTGTTCATGAGCAGGACGGAGAGATCGCCAGTGCGCACAAACTGATTGCGGTTGCGGTTGCCCGTCCCGCGCGAAACGGCGGCTTGCATCCCGTTGAACTCGCCATAACCGCGATAACCGACGGCGTTGAATAAGTTCCCCGCCAGCGAAATATCGATCTCTTGTGCAGAGGTATTGGTGATCGTGTACTCGAAGATCGCGGCGGGAATCCCCGACTCTTCGACATTGAGCGGAATATACGGGTTATACGCCATGAGCGTCACCGCTGCGGGGCTGTTCGGTTCGTCGAATGTCACCCATGCGAATGGGTATTCACCGCGAAAGGTGCTGCGGCGGTAATGCTTTAAGCCCGCGCCAGTTTCTCGCCGCACTCCAAAGCCGAAACCGGTGAAATTCTCGCCGATCCCCTGTCCGATGTGTGGCATAGCCGTGCGGGATTGCAGCACCCGCGCATCGGTGGCACCGTCCGCTGTGCGCGTCCACAGCACGAAGAACGTGTTCGGCATCAAATTCTGCTTGTTCGGACGGTGAAACAGTTCCCAATCCGTCAGCGAACCGTTGCCTGCCAATGACACACAGCCCGCGCCGATGCCGCCGAGTGGAAACGCAATCGTGTTCAATTGTTCGCGTTGATAGATCGGCATGTCATTCGTGCTTCCGGTACGCGATCTGTTTCTCGACCGTCTCGATGACGGGTTTGCCGTCGTGATCGACCCACACGCCGCAGGTGTTGCTGCCTTCGCTGAAACCGAGATCGGCGACGGCGCCATCCATCCGCAAGACCGGGTGATAGAACTCGCCGATTTTTTCGGCTGCCCCGACCGCATAGTGACCGATCAGTGAGCGCCGGAAGCGATCTTTGCTGGAGTTGGGCAAACTGCCATGCACGGTCGAGCCGTGAAAGAACAGCACATCGCCCGCTTTCATGATGCACGGCGTCGCGGAAACGCCTGCGGGGAGTGGTACGGTGACATCGGTGAAACTGAGCCGCGTATCTGCCGGAATCGTGCAAAGGATGTCCCACCTATGGCTGCCCCCAACCACCTGCATACAGCCGTTTTCCTCGTCGCTGTCGTCCAGCGCCAGCCATGCCGCGCAGCACGTCCCCGGTTGTACACGCAGGTAGAACTGGTCTTGATGCAGCGCCTGTCCACGCGCCCCGGAGGGCTTGTAATACATCATCGTCTGTACGGCATACGGTTCTGCGCTGAGAATGGTCGTCAGTAGGTCACGTAGGCGCGGATCGATGAGGAAGTTGAGCGACACTTGATCCCAGCGGTGCATTTGCAGCAGTCGGGTGTAGTTTTGCAGTGGGTCGGGGCGATCATCTTTGAGGGCGGCGCTGACCGTCGGGTCGTTCGTCGGGCTTTTCTCCGCCCACAGCTTCATGTAGTGACTGCGTAATTCGGATACTTCTTCTTGCGAGAATACACTGCGCGCAATGTAATAGCCGTTGTCGTTGAAAAATTGGGCAGCTTCTTGCATCATTGCTCCTCTCTAGCTTTCAATAAATGGCGCAAAGTATTTGCATAATACGCAAATCATAAAGCGAACCGCTAGAGAATGTCAACAATTGTGAATAAAGGCACAAACTTGACAGGAAACTTTTTATCTCCCTATACTTTGCGTAATGCGCAAATACTTTGCATCAGTGGAAAAAGTTAGAAGGGGAAAGTCATGAAAAATATTTTTAAGCGGCTAGCACAGGAAGTGAAAGCCCGCGACGAAAAAGTTCTCGCGGCACACTCCCAATATGCGAAGGGGAGTATGTCGCGCCGACAGTTCCTTCGCTACTCGGCGGCATTGGGCGGTGGAGCATTAGCATTCGGCATGTTGAACCCTCTAGATCGGGCGCTGACATTGGCGCTCCGAGCGCAGGAGGAGATGGCGCCGGTGCGCGGTGGCAACCTCTCGGTGGGTGCGTTCGTCAACACATCACGCTTTGACGACCCGGCGCGCTTGGACTCGGTCTTTGCTTCCAACGTCGTTCGCCAGATTTGCGATTACATGGTGGTGCTTGACGCAGACCTCGTACTCCGTCCATCGCTGGCGGAAAGTTGGACGCCTTCAGAGGACGGACTTGATTGGACGTTCACGCTGCGGCAGGGCGTCACCTTCAATCATGGCAAGGCGTTCAATGCCGACGATGTGGTGTTCACCTTCGAGCGCTTGATCGATCCCGATACTGGATCAGCGTTTTCGGGCGCGGCATCCTACGTCACAGGTGTGGAGAAAATCGACGATCAGACCGTGCGTTTCCACACGAACCGCGTCGCCGCAGACTTCCCGTACACGTTGTTCCTGTACGTTGCCGCCGTCTTGCCCGCCGACTGGCCCGGCGATTTCCTCGCCAATCCGTGGGGGACGGGTCCGTTCATCCTTGAGGAACACGTCGCCGACGAGCGCGTCGCCTTCCGCCGCCGTGAAGATTACTGGCAGATGGGCGCCGATGGCGAACCGCTGCCGTATCTTGAGACGCTGGAGTTCCTGACCTATCAGGACGATCTTGCCCGCTTGAGCGCGATTCAAGAAGGGACGCTGCAAATTTCCAACGCGCCTGCCGAACTGCGCCCGCAAATCGAAGCGATTCCCGGCATCGTCTACACCCCTGTGCAGACGGCGAATCACGATATTGCCGTGATGAAGTACAACGAGGAACCGTGGACAGATGACCGCGTCCGCGAGGCGTTCAAGCTCTGCTTTGACCGTCAGGCGTATATTGACACCCGTTTCCTCGGTCTGGGTATTCCCGCCGCCGATCACCCGATTGCCGAAGGGATGTATCCGCTGGCACCGACCGACCAACAGCCGCGCCAGCAGGATTACGAGCAGGCACGGACGCTCTTGACGGAGGCAGGCTACGAAAACGGTTTCGACCTGACGCTGCTCTACATCGACCCGCAGTCGGACGGCGGCTACACAGAACCGTTCGCCGTGTTCATGGCGGCGCAGTTGGAACCGGCAGGCATTCGCGTCACGCTCCAGCCCGACCCGGATTACTGGGGAAAGTGGTTGGCGGACTGGGGACCCTTCCACCTCGGCGCGTCCAACTGGGGGCAGAAGAACACCGCCAGCGAATTGTTCAACCTCGCCTATCGCACAGGCGCGATCTGGAACGAATCGCATTGGTCAAATGAAGAATTCGACAGTCTGTTGACCGCCCTCGATCAAGAACTTGATCCCGAAACTCGCGCGCAGCAGTTGGCGCAAATGTGCGACATTCTAGCGAGCGAGGGTCCCATGATGATCCCATGCTTCCGGCAAGACGCCGCCGCGCTGAGTTCCCGACTGCACTTCCGGTTGCATCCGCAGTCGTTTACATGGTACGGAGATGCGTGGCTCGAGGTTTAGTAAGGTAATAACGGGGGTATGAAGCGTTCATACCCCCGTCTAAATCATAGGAAACTACATGGTTCGTTTTCTTTTGAAGCGCGGTCTGACTTTATTCATCAGCATGTTCGTCCTGTCGGTGCTGATCTTCATCCTCTCCGCCGTCATGCCGATTGACCCCGCGCTCACCGTCTTAGGACGTGAATCAACCCCTGAAACGCGCGCCGCGCTCACCGAACAGCTCGGCTTGAATCGCCCGCTGCCGGAGCGCTACCTCGATTGGGTGGGGAATTTCCTTCGCGGTAACTGGGGCGAATCCTACCGTCTCGGCGTGGCAATTCTACCGTTGGTGCAGCGCCGCCTCTTGAACTCGGTGGTTTTGGCGGTGCTGGCACTCACTATCATCGTGCCTGTATCGCTGACGCTCGGCGTTATCGCGGGGTTGAAGGAGGGACAGCCCGTAGATCGTAGTATTTCCGTCGGCAGCCTTGTGAGCATTTCCATTCCCGACTTCGTGATCGGACTCATCTTAATTGTAATTTTTTCGTGGTGGCTGCGTCTTCTTCCGGGAGACAGCAGCTTGCGCGGCGATGACCTCGATTTGCTGCGGGACTGGCGCAAATTGGTGCTGCCCGCGTTCACCGCCGCGTTTGTCCTAATCGGCTACGTCGCCCGAGTGACGCGCGTGAGCATGATCAGCGTGATGGGGTCGGCGTACATTCGCACCGCAATCCTCAAAGGACTGCCTTATCGCTGGGTAGTCTTGCGCCATGCGCTCCGCAATGCCTTGATTGCGCCCATTGCCGTGATCACGACTCAAGTCGCGTGGCTCGTCGGCGGTTTGATCGTGATCGAGCGCCTGTTCAACTATCCCGGCATCGGCAGCCTGTTCGCGGACGCGGCGCTGCGAAACGATTTACCCATGATTCAAGCGTCGGCGATGATCGCGATCACGCTGGTCGTGGCGTCACAGGCGCTTGCCGATGTGTTGTATGCAGTCCTCAACCCGCGCATTCAGATGAGTTGATCCCATGAATACTGATCAACCGCTTGACCTGACTTATGATCGTTCGCTCATTCGCCCGCGTTTACCCCGCTTTCCGATGGTGCTGCGCCATTTTAGCCGCAGCCGCACGGCGATGATCGGCTTGTTCCTCCTCACCTTCTGGCTGATCATGGCGCTGGTCGGCGGTTTGCTGGCACCCTACGGCATGAATCAGATGGAAGCGGGCGCGGTGTGGAAAGCGCCGTCGGCACAACATGTGATGGGTACCGATCAGCTAGGGCGCGACATTTTCTCGCGCGTCATGATCGGTGCGCGGCAGATGGTCGTGCTGCCTGCACTGTCGGTCACCTTCGCACTGCTGCTTGGCGTGAGCATCGGTTTAACAGCGGGCTATGTCGGCGGTTGGCTGGATGAAGTGATCATGCGCGTGATGGATGTGTTGATGGCTTTCCCGATTGTGATGCTTTATCTGATCATCATCGTCGCTATTGGCGCGTCTGCTGTCAACGTCGTGCTGGCGCTCGGCATTGGTGCGGCACCCGCTATTGCCCGCTTGACACGAGGACTCGTCCTCGATTTGCGTAACCGCGAGTTCATCGCCGCCGCTCGTATGCGCGGCGAGTCGCGCCTGTACATCCTATCGCGGGAAATCTTCCCGAACATCACCGCGCCTATTCTGGTCGATGCGCTGGTACGCATCGGCTATGCCTGTTTCTCGATGGGCGCACTCGGTTTTCTGGGCTTAGGGGTGCCGCCGCCCTCGCCCGATTGGGGACGCATGGTGAGCGAAGCGCGCACGGCATTGATAATTATGCCGACTGCGCCGCTGTTCCCCGCGCTGGCGATTGCGTCGCTCGTGGTGTCCTTCAATCTCGTGGCAGACGGCATGACCGAAGCGATGAAAGTGGATTAGCCATGCCTTTGCTTGACGTACAGCATTTGAATGTCGAATACCGGACGCAGGGCGGCGTTGCCCGCGCTGTCCGTGATGTATCGTTTGCGATCAATCCCGGCGAAGTCTATGGCTTAGTGGGCGAATCGGGCTGCGGAAAATCGACAACAGCGCTGGCGGTGATGCGCTATTTGCCGCCGAACGCTCATCTTGTCGGACAAATGATGTACCGCGATCTCGATCTGGTAACCGCCGCGCCGCGCGAACTGACTGCGCTGCGTGGTAACCGGATTGCCATGGTCTACCAAGACCCGCAAGCGTCGCTCAACCCTGTGCTGACCATCAGTGAGCAGTTGACCGAAGTCGTCATCGCGCACACGAATGACAGCCGCGCTGCTGCCCGTCAGCGTGCAATTGAAATGCTCGAACGGGTACATATGCCTGAACCCGCGTATCAGATGCGGCGCTACCCGCATCAACTCAGCGGCGGGATGCAGCAGCGCGTTGTCATCGCAATGGCGCTGATTTTGCGCCCCGAACTCGTCGTCATGGACGAACCGACGACGGGCTTAGACGTGACCATTGAAGCGGGCGTCATCGACTTGGTGAATGAACTGCGCCACGAGTTCAACATGGCGGTGCTGTTCATTAGTCACAATCTCGGCGTGATCGCGCAGATCTGCGACCGCGTGGGCGTCATGTATGCGGGCGAAATAGTCGAACAAGCCTCTGTGCGCGACTTGTTCCGCGATCCGCAGCACCCCTACACGGTCAATCTACTCAATTGTGTACCGCAGCGGGGCGCACGCTACACGGGCGGGCGACTGACCACCATTTCCGGTCGTGTGCCCTCACTCACCCATCTCCCGCCGGGATGCGCCTTCGCGCCGCGCTGCCACTTTGCCGATGCAACGTGCAAGACGCTGCCCCCTGAACTGCTGCCCACTCGTGAGGGTCACTTGGCGCGCTGCTTCCATTGGGATCAATCGCAGCAAGATCATGCGAAGATCACTGAGACTGACGACATGGCGTCCGTCGTGGCAGAGGACGTGCCGCTGCTGCAAGTCGATGATCTGCATGTTTATTATCAGCAATCACGCGGTCTGCGGCGCAGCACTGTGCTTAAAGTGGTCGATGGCGTCAGCTTCAAAGTGGGGCAAGGGCGAACGTTGGGCATGGTGGGCGAATCGGGTTGCGGTAAAAGCACGATTGCGGGCGCTATCGCCGGTCTCAAACCCGTCACACGGGGCAGGGTGGACTTTGCCAAGCGCGATTTCACCGTTCCTATTGAACGGCGCGACATCGGCGCGCTGCGTCAACTGCAAATGGTATTTCAGAACCCGGACTCGTCACTGAATCCGCGTCATACCGTCGAACAAATCCTCACTCGTCCGCTGCGCTGCTTTAATGTGGTGCCGCGTGATCAGGAACGGCAGCGCATCATCGAATTGCTGCATATGGTCAACCTCGACGAGGACTACCTTAAGCGCAAGCCGCGCCAGTTGAGCGGTGGCGAAAAACAGCGCGTCGCCATCGCGCGGGCGTTCGCGGGCAATCCGCTGCTCGTCGTATGCGACGAACCGATCTCGTCGCTGGATGTCTCTGTGCAGGCGGCGGTGATCAATCTGCTGCAAACGCTGCAAAAGGAGCATAAAGTTTCGCTGTTGTTCATCGCGCACGATTTGAACATGGTGCGCTACCTGTCCGATGACATTGTGGTGCTGTATCTCGGCAAAATCTGCGAGATCGGCGCGGCGGACAAGGTATTTGCGCCGCCGTATCATCCGTATACCGAAGCGCTCGTCTCCGCGATTCCCGATGTGACTGTCGGGGCGCAGAGCAGCCCGATTCGTTTGCAGGGCAGCGTCCCTAGCCCCGCGAATCCGCCGACGGGATGCCGCTTTCACACCCGCTGCCCGCGCAAGATCGGACGTATATGTGAAGTCGAAACGCCGCCGGGAAACGTGGCTGAAGGCAAGATCATTTACTGTCATATTCCGCTGGAAGAACTGCGGGAGCTTCAGCAACCGCCCGCTTCAGTTGCAACTTAAGAGAGGGAGATTCACTTTGCTGGCATTCGTCGATATTCAGCATGAAAAAATCACTACGCATCCGGTGCAGGGACCGCCGCACAATAAAGAGTTTCTCGAACGCGCGAACAATATCGAGCAAGCGGTCGGCATGACGTGCATCCCCGTCCACTACCGTGACGTGAGTCTCGATTTCGTGCGCTCGAAAGGCATTCGCGGCTTGTTTATCAGCGGCAATACCCCAGATTGGGCGGAATACGATTGGGAAAACTTCAAGCCGCTGCAAGACATCGTTTTGAGCGGCGAAATTCCCGTGTTGGGCTTTTGCGGTGGGCATCAGTTGATCGGCATGACCTTTGACGCGCCGTGCGGACCGCTCGGCGAATTGCAGCCCGGAGAAGTTGACCTCATGCCCAATTATCATCCGGGAATGCGTAAGGAGCGCGGCTATTTGCCGCTCGTCCCCAGCCAGCCAATGCACACGCTGTTTGACGGCTTTCCCGATCATCAACCGGTCATCATGGAGAGCCATTACTGGGAGATCAAGACGCTGCCGGAGTCGTTCGACCTACTGGCTTCTACGAACTGGTGCCGCGTACAGGTGATGCAGCACCGTGATATTCCGGTCTTCGGCATTCAGGGACATCCCGAAGCCTATACGCCTCAATATCCTGATGGCAAACGCTTCATCCGGAATTTCGCAGTGGCGGCAGGCATTCTCAAGTGAGCCGAAAGCAGCTTTCAAGCAGCGCCGTACAGACGCGGGACGAAAAGCGCGACCGAGACGCCGCCTCGATCCAGTCGGTGGAACGCGCGCTCGACATCCTGTTTTTGCTGGTAGAAGGGAATGGCGCGATGACCGTCAGCGAGATCGCAGCGCGGATGGATGTCCACGTCAGCACGGCGTCGCGTCTGCTGAGTACGCTGGCGAGTCAAAATGTCGTCGCGCAGAGCCGCGACGGTTATCGTCTTGGCTTAGGGCTGCTCCGGTTGACGCATGTCGTCCTGAATGAACTGCATATCCGCACGCTCGCCTATCCACATATCCAGCAGTTGTGTCAGGCGACGCACGAGACGATCTATTTAGCAACGCTGTTTGAAGGCGAAGAGTTGTTCCTCGATCAAGTAGAACCGGAGGAGAGCGGAACGCAGACCAACTGGATCGGTCGTATCATTCCCGCGCACACCGCCAGTGGTGGCAAAGTGCTGCTTGCCTACCTGAGCGACGAGGAACTCGAACAATATCTCCAACGTGTCTTGACCGCCAACACGCACGCCACAATCACCGATCCAGATCAACTGCGTGTGCAGCTTCGACAAGTCCGTGAGCAGGGTTACGCGATCAGCCGAGATGAATATCTTGTTGGCTTTGGCAGCGTTGCCGCGCCCATTTTCGACCGTAAACAGCAAAATGTGGGCGTTGTGGCGCTGTCGGGGCTATCCGCCCGTCTATCGCCCTCCGCCTTGTCCCAACTCGCGCCGCACGTAGTAGCGACCGCGAACGTGATCAGTTTAGCTCTTGGTTACAGCATGAAAGGTAATACATCAGATGGCTCTCGACCTAAGGATTCATACCGACTTACCCATCATTGAGACGCACCAGCACATTAGCGAACGCGGTCAGACCGACCGCACGTTTGGATGGGGTGGTAACTATATTGAAAACATCTTGAGCGCGATGGCATCCAGCCATCTCGTTGCGTCGATTTTGCAACCGCTTGGCGGCGCCAGTGATCCGATTGCCGTTCATCGTCACATCGCGGACTGCGCGCAAAAATATCCGGGGCATATCTTCGGTATTGCCAGCATGAATATCAAAGAGTATGGCGAAGAACGCACAATAGCCGAGTTTGAAACCTGTGTGCGCGAATTCGGCTTCGTTGGAATCAAACTGCACGGTTTCAGTCACGGCATCAGCCCGACCAGCCCGCTGGCATATCAATATTTTGAGACGGCGAATCGGCTGGGTGTGCCGTTAATGGGTTGCGTGGGCGGGCATGGTATGCCCTTCACCGAACCGGGCTTGTATGCTGACATGGCGCAGGAATTTCCGAACGTCAAAGTCATCTTCGCGCATCTCGATTATCCGATTGCCGAAGTAGCGGTGAGTTTCGCACGGCGCATCCCCAATATCTATCTGAGTTCGAGCCTCTCCATTCCGGCATATCTGCGCCTCGCGCTTGAGAAATGCGGACCGAGCAAGATTATGCTGGCATCAGAGGACAGCGACAGCATTGCCGCCGAGATCGCCAAATTCGCGTCTATCGGCGCGACCGACGCAGACTTGGAAACCATGCTCTATAGGACGCCGCTGGAAGTCTTCAATATTCGAGAGCGCGTCGCCAGCGCCCCGCCGATTGCCGCGCAAGTCTCGATGGAGCGGCGCGCCGGATTCGTTGCGGGCGATTGATGATCGATGTCGTAGGCGCGCTTGATCTGCACGTTCACAGCGCGCCGTGTCTCTATCCGCGCCTTGCTGATGACCTGACAGTTTCGCGCGCGTGTGCGGCGGCACAGATGCGCGGCGTCGTCCTGAAAAGCCATCATGAGTCGACGGTCGGGCGCGCGGTTGTCGTCAATGCGGCGTTAGGAAACAGCAGCCTCACCGTTTACGGCTCAATCACCCTCAATCATGCGGTGGGCGGTGTCAATCCAGCCGCTGTGGATGCGGCGCTGCGAACAGGTGCGCGGGTCGTATGGATGCCAACGGTGGACAGCACAGCTCATGCTTCGGCGTTTGGGGTGAGCGGGCATTGGGATGTTCAGCATCCCGTAGATGTTCATGACGAGGATACACACCGTCCGCCGCCGATCACGATACTGCGCGACGGGAAGCTGATCGGCGCGGCGTTGGAGGTGCTGGTACTGTGCCATGAACGCAATGTGGCGTTGGCAACGGGACACTTAGGGCAGGCGGAAGTTCGCGCATTGACGGAGGCGGCGCAGCAGCGCGGTTTTCGTCGGCTGATTATAACGCATCCCTTGTTTCGCGTTCCCGGTTTTTCGCCTGATGAACTGGTCGAACTGGCGCACGACGGCGTATTTTTTGAGTTTACGTATTGCAGCGTATCTCCAATGTGGCGGCACACGACGGTTGAGGCGTGTGTCAGTGCGGCGCGTGCTGTCGGTGTGGAGCGCGTCGTTTACAGCAGCGATGGCGGGCAAACCCATAACCCCATGCCGCATGAAGGCTTGCGCTTGCTGGCACAAATGAGCATTGAGCTTGGTTTGAATGAAACGGACGTGCAGCGGATGATTCGAGATGTACCGCTGCGCTTGATCGAGATGTAGCTAAAGGATGAAGACAGGATGACCGTCAAAATCAGCATCATCGGGGCAGGCAGCGCCATGTTCTCGTTGAACTTGATACGCGACTTTTGCCTGACGCCCAATTTGAGCGGCAGCACGATCAGCTTTATGGATATTGACGAAGGGCGCTTGAATGCGGCACACGCGCTATGTTCCCGTTACGCCGAAGAAATTGGTATCCCGCTGAAACTCGAAAAGACCACTGACCGCCGCCGTTCGCTTGAAGGTGCCGACTTTGTGATCAACACGGCGTTGGTTGCCGGACATGATCGCCTGCGGGCGGGCTGGGAAATCGCACGGCAGCACGGCTATCGCATGGGGGGCAGCCTCCATGTTATGCACGATGAGGCATTCTGGATCAATTTCTACCAGTTCCGCTTATTTGAATCCGTGATTCAGGATGTCCTCGAAATCTGCCCTGATGCGTGGTATCTCAAGGTCGATAACCCCGTTCTCAGCGGGATCACCTACTTGAGCCGCAAGTATCCTACCGCCAAGATCGTCGGGTTGTGTCATGGCTTTGCGGCGATCTATCGTATCGCCGATGTGCTGGGACTCGACCGCGAAGGGCTGACGTATGAAATTCCTGGTGTCAACCATTTCGTGTGGCTAACCCGCTGTTTTCACAACGGTCGTAACGTGTTCCCTCTGTTGGATGAATGGATCGAAACGAAAGCTGAAACCTACTGGGAAACTTCCAAGCCAAGCGACTTTATGGGACCGAAAGCCGTCGATCTGTATAAGCGCTTTGGAGTGTTTCCGATTGGGGATACCTGCACGACAGGGGGCGGTTCGTGGCCCTACTGGTATCACACCGATGAGACGACGGAGAAACGATGGCGCGAAGACCCTGCCGCTTGGTATCGGGATTACTTCGGTCATTTGGACTCTAACGTGCAGCGTGTTCGACTTGTGACCGAGAGAGAAGGGTCGCGGGTAACTGATGAATTTCCGCCGCACATGTCCGGTGAGGTGATGGTACCGCTTATCGAAGCACTAGCTTGTGACATTCCGCGTGTCGTGATCGCAAATATTCCAAACTTAGGCTCATATGTGCCAGGGGTGCCGACGGATTTTGCAGTCGAAATTCCTGTGTTGGCTAGTAAGCGAGGCGTTCAGGGAATTCAGACCACAGGTTTGCCGTCCGCCGTCACATCGTGGCTGCTGCATGATCGGGTTGCACCGATTGAAATCGAACTTGAGGCGTATGAACGGCGCAGTAAAGACCTACTGCTGCAACTTATCCTAATGGATCCTTACACCAAATCTGAGGCACAAGCCCGCGCAATGCTCGACGCGATTTTGGCTCTGCCCTTTCATGAGGAAATGCGCGCGCATTATTGCTAAGCATTTCCCTTCGTCGTTTGAATGGGCGGAAATAGAGTACGACTAGGCGTAGTGTCCGAAAAAGGGATTCAGGGGAGTTAAGCGTGTACGGTGCGAAAACCTTATCCGCAGGGAAAACTAAGCGACGCGGCGGTAATTGTGGATGAGTCCATTCAAGATATTGCGCCGTTCGATCTGTCCCTGAGGGTTTGAAACTGGCAGCGGGATGGGGGTGCGTTGTTCGATACCCTGATGCGGGCGGGCGTAATTGTAGTAGCTGATGTACTCGGTAAGGACGTAGTGCAGGTGACGCTGGTCCAGCATGATGAGCTGGTCAAGGCATTCTTCGCGGACAGAACGGATCCAGCGCTCGGCAAAGGCATTGGCTTTGGGTGCGCGCACCGGTGTTTTGAGGACGTCGATGCCTTCGGTTTCGAAGATGGCGTTGAAGACAGGCGTGTACTTGCTATTGCGATCGTGATAGCAAGTAGCGTGCCGGATAAGTCGTCTCCTCAAGCTGCCACAGGAAGTTCCTTGCCTTGTAGGGTACGAAAACTCTATCCATTCTCACGGGTTCACGACCAAGAACGGACTTCGTCTGGTAAGATAGCCCTTCTCATCCCTGTAAGGTGCGAAAACCCTATCCAAGGGAGAAATCCATCTGGCAGCCAATATGTTTAGGAAACAAACGTCAAAGTTCTAACACTATCAAAGCCTATCAGAGAAATGGCTTGTTGTTATATTTTCAGTGAATAGCCGCATAGCAATCTTCTCTAGACAGATTTTTCCGCCTGACAGGAGGGTTAGGCAGCGACGTAGAATAAAAAAGCACTCAAGGTGAGCGCCACTAGTATTACAAATAACATTACGATGACCCTGACGGGCTTCAACATCACCCGTTTACCCTCGATCAACGCTGCTATCGAATGTGTCATCGAGCAACTGTATGCTGGAATTCCCCTTTCGTTTCAACCAATTACAGAGAAACATATATCGAAGGCAGAGCGCAACGCGGAAATCTGCCAACGCTATGAAGAAGGTGAAACGCTCGAAGAGATTGCCGAGGGTTTCGGTCTTTCGCATCAGCGCATTCACGAAATTATACATCGCTGGTGCGAGTAGTCCAAGTTGCGCCAAGGACTCGGTTACGTGAAA
>JBBQRJ010000004.1:0-32970 GCA_038214955.1 Aggregatilineales bacterium
CACTTAAACCCACTTTTTTGCTCACCCCCCCCACTTTTTTGGGGGGGGGGTGGGGGTGGGGGTGGCTTTAACTTCCCCCACACCCCCCCTTGGGGTCGCCCCTACTGTCATTTCGCCTCAAAATGCCGTATGATGAATGCAAGAATTGGTTAGATCACTTGGACACTTGTCTATGACAGCTTCACAAAAGAAGATGAACGATCAGTTTCGCGGGGCTGTTCACCGCGAGGCAATTTCTGACCAGATTACCGAGCGTGTCCTCTCGCTGATCCGTGAGCAGCAGCTTCATCCCGGCGACAAACTTCCGCCGGAACGTGAGCTTGCGTCCCTCATGGGGGTGAGCCGGGCAACTGTCCGCGAGGCGTTGCGTTCGCTGTCGATGATGAACGTGATCGAACTGCGGCACGGTTCAGGGACGTTTGTCACCTCGCTTGAGCCAAAATTGTTGGTCGAAAATTTTGATCTCGTCTTTTCGCTGAATGACAATTCGTTCCTTTCGCTGATCGAAGCGCGTGAAGTGATCGAACCGGGTGCGATAGCCTTAGCAGCACAGCGCATTACTGATGAAGAAATTATCGAGCTAGAGGATGTGCTTGCGCGTTCGCGGGAGTGTTTACGCACAAACCCGGAAAATTTCCCCCAACTGGATATTGAGTTCCATACCAAAACAGCAACCTATTCGCGCAATGTCCTACTAACCCGCATTATGCAAGCCATCGCCCAAATGAGCATCGCCAGCAGTCAGCGCACATCGGTGGACAAAGGCAGCGTGAATCCCAAGCGCGGCGAACGGGCGCTCCGAATGCATCAAGGCATTCTCGACGCGCTTAAAGCGCGTGACCCGGAATTGGCACGCAAGCGCATGTTTGAACATTTGCTGGCTGTTGAAAACACGCTGCGCGGCATACCCCAAGACGAAGAATAACGCCGGAAAAGGTGGGTTGTGTCGCTCTACGAAATGTTTCAACAGGTGGGGACGCGGTTTCGCCCTAATCATCCTAACGCACCCGCAAACACGTTTATCTTTGGGTTCATCACGCCGGATCACGACCCTGTTTCTGTCACTGTAAATCGGGAACAGGTGAAGATTAGCGCGGGAATCCGGGACGCCGAATATCTCATCTATGGGACGCTCTCAACGTTAGAAATCATATTCGACCCCGGCGCTCCTAATCGCGCCGCCGCCGTTGAGCAGTTGGATATGCGCCCCAACTACCCGTTTAATAACTATCTACTCTCCATTTTCCTGAACGCCTTTGATCTGGTGATCCCTGATCTCGATTATGTGGCGAACCGATTGGATGGGCAGTTTCCGTTCCCCCCACGCTACCCCTCAGGGCAAAATCCATTTCGGGGGCGGCAATATCAACCCGCTCCCCTACCCACCTATGATCGGGATCGCCTTCCCGAACTGATCGCGGACGATCATCCAGCATGGGTCGCTATGTACGACAAAGCGTGGCAGCTTGCCTTCAAAAACCTACGCCAACCCGAACCGGAGTCCGGTTTTATCGCCAATTTCATCGATCCCGCCTTCAACGCGAATACGTTCATGTGGGATAGCTGTTTCATGACCCTGTTCGGGCGTTATGCCCGACGTGTGTTTCCGTTTATGGGAACGCTCGATAATTTCTATGCCAAGCAGCACGATGACGGCTTTATCTGCCGGGAAATCAATACCTACGGCGGCACCGACCTGTTCCAGTCACTTGACCCGCGCAGCACAGGACCCAACATCCTCGCATGGACGGAATGGCAGGACACTCAGCACAGCGGCGATCTTCGGCGTTTGCATGATATTTTCCCCGTGCTGGTCAGCTATCATCGCTGGTGGAAAGACTGGCGCACACATCCCGACGGCAGCTACTGGACAAGTGGTTGGGGCAGCGGCATGGATAATCAGACCCGTATTCCGCGCTCCGAATACCATCACCGTCATGCCACATGGGTCGATGCGACTCTACAACAGTCGCTCAATTGCGCTATGCTGATCGAGATTGCCCAGACTATTGGCAACGATGAGTTCAACGACGAGCTTTCGAGTGAGTTTGATCAGCTAAAGCACTACATCAACGTGAATTTGTGGGATGAAACCGGCGGCTTTTACTATGATCGCTCCCGTGATGGGGTGTTAAGCCAAACCAAAAGCATCGGCGCGTATTGGGGTTTGCTCTCCAGTGTCGTGCCGCCTGACCGCGCAGATCGCTTGATCGCCCACTTGCAAAACGAGAACAGTTTCAATCGACCCCACCGTGTCCCGACGCAAGCCTATGACAGCCCCGACTATAATCTGTATGGTGGCTACTGGTTGGGGGCGGTCTGGTCGCCAACCAACTATAGGGTGCTGCGTGGACTTACTGAACGAGGCTGTCACAATCTCGCCTATGAGATCGCGCGGAATCATGTTGAACAGGTGGCACAGGTCTACACAGACACGGGGACGTTGTGGGAAAATTACGCTCCCGAACTGACACAGCCGGGTAAACCTTCAGGCAAAGACTTTGTGGGCTGGACAGGCTTATCAGCCATCAGTATCCCTATAGAGTATTTGATCGGTGTACGAACGCTTAATGCCGAGTTGCGGTGGGATATTCGCCTGACCGAACGTCACGGGTTACGACGCTATCCGCTTGGGCAGTCCAACACTATTGATTTGATCTGTGAACGTCGTGAAAATGCTGACGATCCGCCTGTGTTATCAATTAGGGCGCAAGAAGCATTCGCCTTGCATATTCAATGGGGCAGGCAACAGCACCGGATCACCCTTTCAGCGGGCGAGCATCAACTTTGTTTATGATCTGTATTACAAAAGGTGAGCAATGATAACCGATTCATTTGAAGCGCGTGCGCGTCAGCTTGTCAGTCAAATGACGCTTGAAGAAAAAGTTAGCCAGATGTCGCACGCCGCCCCCGCCGTTGAGCGGTTAGGCGTCCCCCCCTATAACTGGTGGAACGAATGTCTGCATGGGGTAGGACGTGCAGGAATCGCTACAGTATTCCCCCAAGCAATTGGACTCGCCGCAACATGGAACCCCGCGCTTGTGCATCATGTGGCGGAGGTCACAAGCGATGAAGCACGCGCTAAACATCACGAGGCAGTACGAAACGGCAATTTTGGTCAGTACACCGGACTCGATTTTTGGGCGCCTAATATCAACATTTTCCGCGATCCGCGTTGGGGACGAGGGCAAGAAACTTACGGGGAAGACCCTATTTTGACAGCGCGAATGGGCGTTGCATTCATTCAAGGGTTGCAAGGCGATAATCCAACTTATCTCAAAGTCGTTGGGACGCCCAAGCATTTTGCAGTTCACAGTGGTCCTGAACATTCCCGTGCCTATTTCGACGTTACCCCCACCGAGCGCGATCTCTGGGAAACCTATCTCCCTGCATTCGAAGCGTGTGTTAAAGAAGGCGGCGCGGCATCGGTCATGAGCGCCTACAACCGCCTCAATGGTGAACCGTGCAGTGCCAGCCCAACCCTTCTGCAATCAATTCTGCGGGACAAATGGGGATTTACCGGTTATGTCGTCTCAGATTGTTGGGCAGTCTACAACATCTATAAGTTTCATCAAGTCGTAGAAACGGCGGCTGAAGCGTCGGCACTTGCGGTCAATGCGGGCTGTGATCTCGACTGCGGCGACAGCTATCCATCCCTCATTGACGCTGTACCACAAGGCTTGATCGAAGAATCAGCGATTGATCAAGCGCTCGTCCGTGTGTTTACAGCGAGGTTTCGTCTCGGCATGTTTGACCCGCCGGAACAGGTCGCCTACGCGCAAATTCCGTTCAGCGTCAATGACGCGCCAGCACATCGAGCGTTGGCACTGCAAGCGGCGAAAGAGTCGCTGGTGTTGTTGAAGAACGAAAACAACTTTCTGCCCCTGTCGAAAGACAGTCGCAGTATCGCCGTGATCGGACCCAACGCCCACAATCCCGAAGCGTTGCTCGGAAATTACAATGGCTTTCCTTCCAGCAGCGTTACCCCGTTTGAAGGCATTCGTGCGAAAGTATCACCGAATACTGAGGTCACTTACGCGCAGGGATGCTCAATTTATGGAACGAATACCAGCGGCTTTGACGAAGCGGTGGCACTTGCGAACCGCGCCGACGTGGTAGTGTTCGTCGGGGGCTTGTCACAGGCACTTGAAGGCGAAGAAGGGCAAAAAGAAGGTTTAGAAGAAGGATTAGTCAGTCAGGGGGATCGTATCCGCATTGATCTCCCCGATGTTCAAGAAAACCTGCTTCGAGCAATCTACGCGACGGGTAAGCCGATCATCCTTGTACTGCTCAATGGCAGCGCAGTAGCGGTCAATTGGGCGCATGACCATGTTCCCGCCATTGTAGAGGCGTGGTATCCCGGCGAAGAAGGCGGCACAGCGATTGCTGAGGCGATATTCGGTGACTACAACCCCGGTGGTAGGCTGCCTGTCACGTTTTATAAATCTGCCAGCGATTTACCACCCTTTGAGGATTATCGCATGGAAGGGCGCACTTACCGCTACTTTACAGGCGAACCTCTCTATCCGTTTGGGTATGGCTTAAGTTACACCCAATTTGAGTACAGCAATCTTAAAGTCAGCAGCGCGACTCTTTCAGAAGACGGCTCGCTTGCCGTGTCAGTCGATGTAACCAACATTGGGGGATTTGCAGGCGATGAGGTGGTGCAGATGTATATTAGCGCAGGGCGTCCCGGTTACCCGCGCCATCAGCTCACCGCCTTTGATCGCATTCATCTAGCACCCCATACAGCCCAAACCGTGTCTTTCTCGATCAGTTCCCGTCAATTTACACGGGTATGCGAGGACGGTTTACGGACGTTAGAACCGGGAGTTTTTGCTATCTACGTTGGTGGTGGGCAACCGAAACATGGTGGCGAACTGGAAATTCACATTGAAGTGAAACCAACACACTAGTAATCTGTAATAGTCGAGAGCTTAATCAGCGTGTTCTGGGGCTGTGGGGGCTACTTGAGCTATCTAAGCTGGATTCGGCTCCAGACGAAGCTAAAATGTAGAATTGCATAATCGACAAGCCCGGCAATAATGAGAATTCGAGCGTACTGCCAGTGGCATCGATGAGTACCGTTCTAGGGGGTGGGAAAAAGTTCGAAATGTAGCGATTAAAACCCTGATCCCCTCGATACTGCGAGCATCATTAGGTTAGGGGGAACTCGCACTGAACTTCACCCCATCGAGTGGAACAAAAAGTTGTCCTGAATAAACTGTTGTTCAAATTGGTCAGGACTGAGATAACCGAGAGCGGAATGCAAGCGCCGCCGGTTGTACCAGCCTTCCAAATAAGCAAAGAGTTCGCTTCGTGCAGCCTGTCGTGAGGCAAAGCGATGATCCGCGCATTCGGTCTTGAGGGTGCCGATGCGGCTTTCCATCAGCGCCTTGTCGTAGGGATCGGCTGTTCTGCTCATCGAGACCGTGACATGATGCGCCGCCAGGAGCTGCTGGTAAGTAAGGCTGGCGTACTGGTTGCCTCGGTCGGAATGATGCAAAAGCTCGTCATCTTTGGGCTGGCGTCGTGTCAGCGCCATCTGTAACGCCTGTTCAACCAGCGAGGCTTCCATGTGATTTTCCATTGCCCAGCCAACGACCTTGCGGGAAAAGACATCGAGCACCAGCGCCAGATACAGCCACCCGTCCGCCGTGTCGATGTAAGTGAAGTCGGCTACCCACTTCTCATTCGGACGGTGGGCGCTGAAATCCCGCTGCAAGCGGTTCGGCGCGATGGGAAAAGGATGGCGACTGTCCGTCGTCTTGACCCGACGCTGGCGACGATGCTTGGCGACCAAGTGATGTTTCCGCTGACCTCCAGCAACCGCATTGCTTCCTGCTTGCACACTGCGTCATATTTTCGCTTCTGTGTTGCCATGCCTAACACTCCCTTTCGTTGAATATAACGGACATCCGTTTACTCCACTATTCGGGGTAAAGCTCAATGACAGAAAGTTCCAAGTGTTCTTTGCTCTCGTGATCTTCATCACTACTCCAGACTAGGCGGCAGGAGTACGCTGAGCCTATATCATTAAACCCCATTGGGAGGCAATTTCATGGATTGGGAAAAACGAAAAATCAGTGCGGAGCAAGCTGCCGAGAAAATAAGCTCAGGTCAGCGTGTATTTCTGACCGGGAACTGCTCGACGCCGCAGAAATTCCTCGGTGCACTTCGTCATCGCTACCAAGAACTGCGCGACGTGGAGTTAGTGCAGGTGCTCGACCTCGGTCCCGGCGATTACGTCACGCCGGATATGGCAGAGCATGTCCGCATCAACAGCCTGTTCGTCAGCCGCAACGTGCGTCAGGCAGTAAACGAAGGGTTAGCTGATTTCACGCCCGTGTTCCTCTCCGATATCCCTCATCTGTTCCGTTCTGGGCGGCTTCCGCTGGATGTCGCCGTGATCCATGTCAGCCCGCCCGACGAGCATGGCTACTGCTCGTATGGCGTGGAAATTGGTGTCACCAAGAGCGCCGCTGAAAGCGCGAAACTGGTGATTGCCGAGGTCAACCCGCAGATGCCGCGCACGTTGGGCGATAGCTTCATACACGTTGGACAAATCGACTATTTCATTGACGTGGACTACCCTTTGCCAGAAGTTCACAGCGAACCGCCGTCAGAAATCCAAGAAAGGATCGCCGTCGCCGTTGCGGAGCTGATCCCTGACGGGGCGACCCTTCAAACAGGCATTGGCGGCATCCCGGATGCGGTATTATGCCACCTCAAAGATCATAAGAATCTCGGCATTCATACCGAACTGTTCTCCAATGGTGTAATGAAGATGATCGAAGCGGGCGTGATCACCAACGCCGCTAAGTCGATTCACGCGGGCAAGGTGATTGCCGGATTCGTACTGGGGACGAAGGAACTCTACGATTACATCGACGACAATCCGATTTTTGAGCTGCATCCAACCGAATACGTCAACGACCCGTACATCATCGCCAAGAATAACCGCATGATCTCGATCAACTCGGCGCTTGAGGTAGACCTGACCGGGCAGGTATGCGCCGACAGCATCGGACATCGCTTCTACTCCGGCGTCGGCGGGCAGGTGGATTTTGTCCGCGGCGCATCGCGCAGTAAGGATGGCAAGGCGATCATCGCCTTGGCAAGCACCACCCAGAATGGGTTGATCAACCGGATTGTCCCATCGCTTAAGCCCGGCGCGGGCGTGACGACGACCCGCAACGACGTGCAATACGTCGTCACCGAGTACGGTGTCGCCGACCTGTACGGGCGGACGATTGCCCAGCGCGTGCAGGCGTTGATCAATATCGCACATCCCAGTTCCCGTGAGTCGCTGCTGGCATTCGCTTATGAGCAGCGCTACCTCGCGCAACAGTTCTCGTTCTCATAGACGTGGTGATGTGGGAAACTTAAAGAGGCGGATTTTCCTAATCCGCCTCTTTATTATTTGCCCTACGATTTACTTGCTGGCTTCCTTGAGTGCTGCGTGGGCGGCTGCCAGTCGCGCCACCGGAACGCGGAATGGCGAGCAGCTTACATAATTCAAGCCCGCCTGATGGCAGAAGGCAATGCTACTCGGATCGCCGCCATGCTCACCGCAGATGCCGACTTCAAGCGTTGGGCGTACCTTCCGTCCGCGCTCGACCGCCAGTTTGATCAGATAGCCAACACCTTCTTCATCCAATACTTGGAAGGGATTAGTAGGCAGCAGTCCGCGCTCAACATAGTCAAGCAGGAACTTCCCCTCGGCGTCGTCACGGCTGATCCCATAAGTCGTCTGCGTCAGGTCATTGGTGCCAAACGAGAAGAATTCGGAATATTCCGCCATCTTATCGGCGATAATCGCCGCACGCGGCAGTTCGATCATCGTTCCGATCTTGTATTCGACGGTCACGCCTGTCCGCTGCATAACTTCGCCCGCGACTTTCTCGATCAGTTCGCGTATGATTTTGACCTCGTTCTGGTGACTGGTGACAGCAACCATGATTTCCGGGAAGACCTGCACGCCTTCCTTCTGAATCTGGCAGGCTGCCTCGAAAATAGCGCGTACCTGCATGGTGGTCAGCGCTGGACGCTCAATGCCCAGACGAACGCCGCGCAGCCCCAGCATCGGGTTGAATTCGCGCAGCCCTTCGACCGCGTGCATCAGTTCCTCGACGCGAGTCAATTCATTGGGGCGGTCACCCATCAGGCGCAGCCCTGCCGCCCGCAGAGCCAACTGCTCATGATCCGGCATGAATTCGTGCAGCGGCGGGTCGAGCAGGCGGATGATCACGGGCTGCCCGTCCATCGCCTTGAAGATGCCATAGAAATCGTCGTGCTGGAAGACGAGCAGCTTTTCCAGATTCTTGCCTTCTTCCACGCTGTCCGGCTCGGACAGGATAAACGCCTGGACAATCGGCAGACGTTCTTCCTGGAAGAACATATGCTCGGTGCGGCACAGACCAACGCCCTGTGCGCCATAGTCGCGGGCGCGGCGTGCATCAACCGGATAATCGGCATTGGCATACACGCCCAGCCTGCGGAATTCGTCCGCCCAGCTCAGCAGCTTGATCAAATAGTTTTCGCGGCTGAAATTCGGCTCGATCCGCTCGATTTCCCCGATAAAGACTTCTCCCGTCGAGCCGTCCACCGAAAGGGTGTCACCTTCACGAACAACAAATTCACCAACGGTGAGGACACGATTACGCACGTCGATATTGAGCGCTTCTGCCCCGCACACGCACGGGACGCCAAACTGCCGCGCCACAACTGCTGCATGGCTGGTCGCGCCGCCGCGACTGGTCAGGATGCCGCTAGAAGCCAACATGCCATGCACATCGTCCGGCTTCGTCTCTGGGCGAACCATGATCACTGAGCGCTTGGCTTTGCCCCATTTTTCGGCGAGGTCAGCGTCAAACGCAGCAACGCCTACCGCTGCGCCGGGGGAGGCGTTCACGCCTGTGGCGATCATGCGTCCGGCTTTCCGTGCGGCATCTTTTGCCACATCGTCGAACTGCGGATGCAGCAGTTGGATGACGTTCTGCGGAGACACGCGCAGCACCGCTTCCTGCCGGTTAATCAGTTCTTCCTGCGCCATTTCGACGGCAATACGCACGGCTGAGCGTGCCGTGCGCTTCCCATCACGGGTTTGCAGCATCCACAGCTTGCCGCGCTCAATCGTGAACTCCACGTCCTGCATGTTGCGGTAGTGGCGTTCCAGTTTGTTGGCAATCTCGACAAACTGCGCGTAGATCGCCGGGTTTTCACCTTCAAGCTGGGCGATTGGCTCTGGCGTGCGAATGCCAGCCACCACGTCCTCACCCTGCGCGTTCATCAAGAAATCGCCAAACAGTTTCTTCTCGCCCGTCGCCGGGTTGCGCGTGAAGGCGACGCCCGTACCCGATCCGTCGCCCATATTGCCGAAGACCATCGTCTGAATGTTGACTGCTGTGCCGAGGTCGTGCGGAATGTTCGCGGCGTTGCGGTAATCGACTGCACGCTTGCCGTTCCACGACTTGAACACCGCTTCCACCGCCAGTTCGAGCTGGCGATACGGGTCTTGCGGGAAATCTCCGCCGGTTTGGACGCGGAAAATCTGCTTGAACTCGTCGGTGATCTGCTTCCAGTCGGCGGCGTTCAGTTCCACGTCGGACTTGACGTGGCGCGCCCGCTTGACCTCAGTCAGATAATCCTCAAACGGCTCATCGGCAATGTTCATCACGACCGAGCCGAACATCTGCACTAGGCGGCGGTAAGCGTCATACACGAAGCGCTCGTCGCCTGTGAGCTTGACCATACTCTGGGCGATAGCGTCGTTCAACCCCAGATTCAGCACAGTATCCATCATGCCGGGCATCGAGAACTTCGCACCGGAACGCACCGAGACTAGCAGCGGATTTTCCGCATCGCCGAAATGCTTTCCTGCTTTCGTCTCGACCTCTTTGAGCGCCTCCAACACCTGTTCCCACATATTTTCGGGGAACTTGCCGCCCGCTGCGAGGTAGGCATTACACGCTTCGGTCGTGATAGTCAGTCCGGGCGGCACGGGAACCTTCGCACGGGTCATATCGAACAGCCCAGAGCCTTTTCCGCCGAGCAAAGCCCGCACTTTGTCCCACGAGCCGCCGACGGCTTCTTGCACGATATCTACTTCATCGAAGGAGTAGACCCAACGCTTTGTGGTCACACTTTGAATACTGCTGCGCTTCTTGGGAGGTACGATTGCAACTTCCATGAGATTTGATCCTTAAGGGTTAACAAATGCGCGGCAATTGCTCGCCGCTCAACATATCTAGGATACGGGATGCGCCAATTGTGCTGGTTAGGCTGACTATGCCTTCGTCATCCAACGATTCGATGCGAGAAACAAAGCCAATCTGCCGGGCGGACTCACCCAGAATAGCCAGAGCGTCGTCCGCTTGCTCTGCGGGGATGAACGTGATGAAACGTCCTTCGTTCGCCACATAGAACGGATCAAGCCCAAGAATTTCACATGCGCCGCGCACATCGTCGCATATCGGCACATCGGCTTCGACTACATGAATACTCAAACGGGACGCCTGTGCGATTTCGACTAAGGCGCTCGCTAATCCGCCTCTGGTCAGGTCGCGTAGGCAGTGGACAGAAATGCCAGCATCCAGCAGCGCCAGCACAGGCGTCACGAGGGGGGCGCAGTCGCTTTGGATCTGGCTCTCAAACTCCAGCCCTTCACGCACCGCCATCACGGCAATGCCATGCCGCCCCACATCGCCACTGATGATCACTGCATCGCCCGGTTGAACGCTCCGAGGATTGATCGCCAAGTCATGCTCGATGACGCCAATGCCCGCCGTATTGATGTACAGCCCATCGCCCTTCCCCTTATCGACAACTTTAGTATCGCCGGTGACGATCTGAACGCCAGCCGCTTCCGCCGCCAGTCGCATCGAATCGACCACGAGCTGAAGCGTTTCCAGCGACAAGCCTTCTTCGAGGATGAAGCCCGCGCTCAGGTAGAGTGGGCGGGCGCCGCACATTGCCAGATCGTTGACCGTGCCGTTCACCGCCAGTGTGCCAATGTCGCCGCCGGGGAAGAAGAGCGGAGACACGACGAACGAGTCGGTGGTGAATGCTAAGCGTGTCCCATTGATTATGAGCGCCGCGCCGTCGTGCTGCTCGCCTGAAACATCATTGGCGAAGGCGGGCAGGAAAACCGAATTGAGCAGACGGTGCATAATCGTACCGCCGCTGCCGTGCGCCATTTGCACTGTTTGATCGACAATTTGCGGAACCGGACACGAAAGTGTGAAATCAGCCATGATGCTGCGCCTCCAAACGACGGTAGCGGTAATACGCGGCGCACGCGCCCTCGGAAGACACCATCGTCGCCCCCAACGGATGCTCTGGCGTACAGACGTTCCCGAATGCCGGGCACTCAAACGGCTTGCGCCTACCTTGTAGGATTTCGCCGCTGACGCATTCTGTGCTTTCTTCGGCGTGATAATGGGTCAGCCCGAAACGGCGCTCGGCGTCAAAAGCGGCATAAGGCGCACGCAATCCGAGTCCGCTGGAGGGGATTTCGCCGATCCCGCGCCATTTGCGCGGTATTACCTCGAATACCTCGGTGACTAGGGCTTGCGCCGCTTTGTTGCCTGTGCGTTGGACACAGCGCACGTACTGGTTCTCGACTTCGGCGCGCCCGCTTTCCAACTGGCGCACCGTCATGTAAATACCCTGCACAATATCCAGCGGCTCGAAGCCCGTCACCACGAACGGCACGTGATACTTCTGCGCTAGCGGGTAATATTCTTCATAGCCAACCACCGCGCAGACATGCCCTGCTGCCAGAAAGCCCTGCACACGGTTCTCCGGCGAACTCAAAATCGCTTCAATCGCCGGGGGGACGAGGACGTGCGACACGAGAATGGTGAAGTTCTCAATCCGCTGTTGTGCTGCCTGATAAACCGCCATCGCGTTAGCGGGCGCGGTCGTCTCGAAGCCAACGGCAAAAAAGACAACCTGCCGATCTGGATTCGCCCGCGCAACTTTCAGCGCATCCAGCGGCGAATAGACAATCCGCACATCACTGCCGCGTGATTTGGCGGACAGCAAGTCGCCGTATGTGCCTGGGACGCGCAGCATGTCGCCAAACGAGGTGAAAATCACGTCCGGGCGCGCCGCGATCACAATAGCTTTGTCGATCTGTTCGACGGGGGTGACGCATACCGGGCAACCGGGACCGTGCAGCAACTGGATTTGCTTCGGCAGTAGCTCATCGATACCAAACTTGACGATAGCGTGGGTCTGCCCGCCGCAGATTTCCATAATCGTCCAGTCGTGCGTGGTGATGCGTGCAAGGGCGCGAACGAAGCGCCGCACAGCTTCAGCATCCCGGTATTCGTCAATGTATTTCACGGCGCGATTCCCATCGGGTAGTTGGTCAGCGCACGCATATACTGGGCACGCTCAAACGCGCTGGGGTCGGCACAGTGGATTTGGCTCAATGCGCCGCGTACCTGTGCAACCGATTCATATTCGTACCGTTCCATCCAACTGAGAAGTTCACGCTCGACCGTGCGTACGTAGTCTATGCCTTGCTTGAGCAATGCGGACGCCATCATGGTCACGTTTGCTCCCGCTAGGATCAGTTTCATGGCATCGCTGCCACTGTGGACACCACTCGTTGCCGCAAAGTCCAAACTCACATGCCCGTAGAGAATGGCGATCCATCGCAACGGCAGGCGCATCGCCTGCGGGGTGCTTAACAGCACATTCGGACGGACTTCAAGCGTGTCGAGGTCAATATCTGGTTGGTAGAAGCGGTTGAACAGCACCAAGCCCCTTGCGCCCGCCGTATCGAAGCGCTTCGCCATGTTCGCCATATTGCTAAAGAATGGGCTGAGCTTGACCGCCACAGGAATCTGGATTGCGGCGCATACCGCCGAAACGATGTCGATGTCGTTTTGCTCGATCTGCGCGCCGGGCGTTTCGATATCGGTTGGCAGGCTGTAGAGGTTGAGTTCCAAGGCGTCTGCGCCTGCTTGCTCGATCTCTTTGGCGAACTTCACCCAATTCCCCGGTGTCGTTCCATTCAGGCTGGCGATGATCGGAAGATCAACTGCCGATTTCGCCTTGCGAATATGTTCCAGATAGCCCTGCGAGTTGACGCGAAATTCCCAGGGTTTTGGAAAATAGCTCGTCGCTTCGACGTGGCTGTCAGTATTCGCGGACAGATGATGATAGAGCGACTGTTCTTCCTGCCGTAGTTGCTCCTCGAACAGCGAGTATAGTACTATCGCGCCTGCCCCGGCATCTTCCAGTCGCTTGATATTGTCGATCCGCTCGGAAAGCGGCGATGCCGATGCTACCAGTGGGGACCGCAGTTGTAAGCCTAGATAGGTCGTATTGAGTTCCACGTTAATGCTCCTTGCCATTGCTGATCGTTCGTGAGGCGAGGTACTCGTAGAGCGCCCAGCGCGTGTTCACATCCTGCTGCGCTTCCTCAAACAGCACCGCCGCTGCCTCTGGCTTACTCATCTCAAGCATCCTGAAACGGTTCTCCATGTGCAGGTAATCTTTAAGCGGCAGTTTGGGCGTGCGCGAGTCGAGTGCCAAGGGATTCTCACCCTGTTCGGCGCGTTCCGGGTTGTATCTGTAAAGCAACCACTGACCGCTATCGACGGCGGCTTTGTGATTCTTGAGCGCCGTCTGCATGTTGATGCCATGCGCGATGCAGTGCGAGTAGGCGATGATCAGCGAGGGACCGTCGTAGGCTTCCGCTTCGAGGAAGGCTCGCAGCGTCTGTTCGTCTCGCGCGCCCATTGCGACCCGCGCCACGTAGACGTTGCCGTAGCTCATAGCGATTAAGCCGAGGTCTTTCTTGGCGGTAGCCTTGCCGCCAGCGGCGTATTTAGCGACAGCACCGCGCGGCGTGGACTTCGACATCTGCCCGCCGGTATTGGAGTAAACTTCCGTGTCCAGCACCAGCACATTGACGTTACGCCCACTCGCCAGCACATGATCCAGCCCGCCGAAGCCGATGTCGTATGCCCAGCCGTCCCCGCCAACGATCCACACGTCACGCTTAACCAGCGTATCGGCGAAACTTGTCAGCCGCCGTGCTTCAGGCGTGTCGAGCTGCGCTAACTTTTCTTTGAGCAGCGCGACCCGTTCGCGCTGAACGTAAATTCCGGCTTCATCGCGCTGGTCGGCACTTAAGAGGGCGTTTACCAGCTCAGCGCCGATGTCCTCCGCCAGAAGCTGCACCAGTTCGCGCGCCTCCTCTGCTTGCTTGTCGAGCGCCACCCGGATGCCGAAGCCGAACTCGGCGTTGTCCTCGAACAGAGAATTTGCCCAAGCAGGACCGCGCCCCTGTGCATTGTGCGTATAGGGCGTGGTCGGCAGGTTGCCGCCGTAGATCGAGGAGCAACCCGTCGCGTTAGCAATGATCGTGTGGTCGCCGAACAACTGGGTAATCAGCTTAATGTAGGGCGTCTCGCCGCAACCGGAGCACGCGCCAGAGAATTCGAACAGCGGTTGCTGTACCTGCTGCTGGCGAATGCTGCTGACCTTGATATTGCCGCGATCAGTTTCCGGCAGCCTGAGGAAATATTCCCAGTTGGCACGCTCCTGCTCGCGGATCGGCGCTTGCGGTTTCAGATTGAGCGCCTTCAAGTTGAGCGCCAACTTGTTCTTTGCCGGGCATACATCCACACAGATGCCGCAGCCTGTGCAGTCTTCCGGGGACACCTGAATGGTGTACTGCATGTCCTTCCATTCAATATCACGGGCAGGCACGGTTTTGAAGCTCGCCGGGACATCGACCAGCGCGGCTGGCTCGACTGCTTTGATACGGATGACCGCGTGCGGGCATACAAACGCGCACTTGCCGCACTGGATGCAGATTTCGGGATCCCACACCGGGATTTCTTCAGCAAGGTTGCGCTTTTCGTACTGTGAGGTTCCGCTGGGATACGTTCCATCAATCGGGATGGCGCTCACGGGCAGCAGATCGCCCTGCCGTGCGATCATCTTGCCGAGGACATCACGCACGAAGGCGGGAGCATATTCGGGTACCGGCGAGAGCAGCGACTGGGAACTAGTGACCTGTTGCGGAACGCGCACTTCATACAGGTTGTCCAGCGCGTTGTCCACCGCCTTGAGGTTCATGGCGATGACTTCCTCGCCCTTCTTGGCGTAGGTTTTCTCTATTGAGGCTTTGATAGCGGCTATTGCCTCGCTGCGCGGCAGCACGCCGGAGATGGCGAAGAAGCAGACCTGCATCACCGTATTGATGCGCCCGCTCATCCCGCTGGCTCTCGCCACTTTCGAGGCGTCGATCACGAAGAAGCGCAGTCGCTTGCTGATCAACTGCTCTTGTACGCGCTGTGGCATATGATCCCAGACATCTATCTGGTCGTAGGTCGAGTTGAGCAGGAACACGCCCTCCGGCGCGGCTTCCTGAAGCACGTCGTAGCGCTCCAGAAAACCCGGCTGATGGCAGGCGACGAAGTTGGCTTTGTCGATCAGGTAGGGTGCGCGGATCGGGTTCGGACCGAATCGCAGGTGCGAAACCGTCATCGAACCGGACTTCTTCGAGTCGATCACGAAATAGCCCTGCGCGTAATTGGGCGTGTTTTCGCCGATGATCTTGATCGAGTTCTTATTCGCGCCAACCGTCCCATCGGAACCAAGCCCGTAGAAGACGGCGCGTACCGTATCGTCCGGCTCAATCGAGAAAGCGGGATCATAGTCGAGGCTGCTGCCGCTCACATCGTCATGGATGCCAACCGTGAAATGGTTTTTCGGCTGTTCCTGCGCCAGATTGTCGAAGACGGCTTTGACCATCGCCGGGGTAAACTCTTTGGACGACAACCCGTAGCGCCCGCCGATCACGCTCGGACAGCAGAACCGTTCCTCGTGGATCGCGGTCACGCAGTTCATGTACAGGGGTTCGCCTATGCTTCCCGGTTCTTTTGTCCGGTCAAGCACCGCGATTCCCTTCACCGTTGACGGAATCGCTTCGATGAACGATTTGGCAACGAACGGATGGAACAGCCGCACCTTCAGCACGCCGACGCGCTCGCCGCGTGCGTTCAGGGCGTCCACCGTCTCCTGCACCGTTTCGCAGCCCGAACCCATCAGCACGATCACGCGCTCGGCGTCTGGCGCGCCGTAGTATTCATACAGGCGATACTGTCGTCCGGTGATCTGCGCGAATTTGTCCATAGTTTGCTGCACAATGCCGGGGCAGGCGACGTAGAACGGGTTGACTGTCTCACGCGCCTGAAAGTAGGTATCCGGGTTGTGCGCCGTACCGCGAACGACCGGATGCTCCGGAGAAAGGGCGCGTACTCGATGAGCGGCAATCAACTCATCGTCGATCATGGCTTTCAGATCAGCGTCGTCCAGCAGTTGAATCTTGTTGATCTCGTGCGAGGTGCGGAAGCCGTCGAAGAAGTGCAGGAACGGCACACGTGATGCCAGAGTCGCCGCCTGTGCGATCAGCGCGAAGTCGTGGGCTTCCTGCACCGACGCCGACGCCAGCAGCGCCCAGCCCGTCGCGCGCGTTGCCATCACGTCGCTGTGGTCGCCGAAGATCGAGAGCGCCTGCGTCGCCAGCGAGCGCGCCGCCACATGGAACACGGTGGGTGTCAGTTCCCCGGCGATCTTGTACATATTCGGGATCATCAGGAGCAGCCCTTGGGACGCGGTGAAGGTCGTCGTCAGCGAACCGGCTTGCAGCGCGCCGTGTACGGCTCCGGCGGCTCCGGCTTCGCTCTGCATCTCCACGACTTTCGGCACCGTACCCCACAGATTCGGCTGGCTGGCTGCCGCCCATTCATCCGACCATTCGCCCATCGCGGAAGACGGCGTGATAGGGTAAATCGCAATAACTTCGCTCAGTTTATAAGCCACGCGCGCGACTGCTTCGTTGCCGTCCATCGTGGCGAAAGTTCGTTCACGGTTCATACAATTCTCCTAAGTCGTCCATCGCTTCTAGGTATTCAAAGACGCGCTGCGCTTCCGCTTCATCGACACGGCTAAGCGCGAATCCGACGTGAACGATCACATAATCGCCCACCTGTGCTTCCGGCACATACGCGAGGCTGACCTCTTTAACGACACCGCTGAAGCTAACCCTGCCCATGCGGTTCAGGTCTTCGCCACTAATGCTGATCAACTTGCCCGGAACTGCCAGACACATCGCTTATTTCCCTCCCTGCTGCCAAAATCTGCCCTAGGGCGATGCCGCCGTCGTTGGGCGGGATGCGCTGCTGCCAGTACGGTCGGAAACCCGCCTTACGCAGCCGCTTGATTGCCCGCTCCAGCAGCGCACGGTTCTGGAAACAGCCACCGCTCAGAGCGACCACCGGCTCGCCAACCTGCTCCGCCACCGCCACGATCATCGCCGCCAGCGTGTTGTGAAACTTCGCCGAGATAGCCGCCGCATCGTGTTCGTCCAAGATCGCCGCGATCATCGGCTTCCATTCAATCATGCGCTCACATGCCCCTTCGCTATCAGTGAAAGAAGTAACCTCGAAGGGGTAGCATTCGTCTGTTTTCACGTGCTGCTGGGCGAATTCCAGCGCCATCGCCGCCTGTCCCTCGAAGCTGCATCGCTGGCGCAAGCCGATCAGCGCGGCAACGGCGTCGAACACGCGCCCCATGCTCGATGTCAGCGGCGCGTTGATCTGCTTGTTCAGCGCATTCACCAGGAGTCGGAGTTCACGCTTGCTAAAATCCAGCCGCGTGTGCGGCAAATCTTCGCCATACATCGCGTAGAGAAGCCCCAATGCGCTCCGGCGCGGTTCACGGGAAGCCAGATCGCCGCCGGGCAAAGGGAACGGGCGCAGCGAGGCGGCGCGTCTGAATCCTTGGGCATCAATTCGTAGAAATTCGCTGCCCCAGATCGTGCCATCCGTACCGTAGCCCGTACCATCCCATGCCACGCCGAGAACTGGCGCTTGAAGCTGTTGTTCCGCCATGCACGAGAGGATATGCGCGTAATGGTGCTGTACGCGAATAACTTGCAGACCGGAGCTTTCGGCGTCGCGTGTCGAGGCGTAGTCGGGATGTAGGTCACAGGCGATTACCGCCGGGTGTAGGTCGTACAGCATCTTGAAATCGGCTTTCGCCCGCTTGAAGGCGTAGCGCACGGCGACATTCTCCATATCACCGAGGTACTGGCTCAAAAAGGCGTTTCCGCCATGTGCGAAGGCAATCACATTCTTCTGATGTGCGCCAACGGCAACTATGTCGTCTAGCGCCGAGTTCAAGGGAACGGGTGTTGGCGCATATCCACGTGCCCGCCGTAGCATGACTGGCGAGTCTTCGAAGACGAACGCAACCGAATCATCGACGTGGCGGGCAATAGGGCGGTCGTGCGTCAGAAATAGGTCTGCGAACGCACTAAGCTTCACCCTTGCTTCCTCATCGTCGATAGTAATCGGCTCGCCGGAAATATTTCCACTCGTCGCCACAATGGGGAAGCCGAGTTCTTCCATCAGCAGGTGATGAAGCGGGGTGTAGGGCAGCATCACACCGAAATACGGGGTGTCCGGCGCAACCTGCGGCGAGATCACACCGCGTTCGCAGCGCAGCAGCACAATCGGCGCAGCAGCCGATTGCAGCAGAGCGCGTTCGGCATCAGAAATGGCACAAACACTCTCGACCTGTGCCAGCGCCGGGAACATCAGTGCGAACGGTTTCTCGTAGCGCCCCTTGCGCTCACGCAAAAAGCGAACAGCATCATCATTGCGTGCATCTGCCAGCAGTTGGTAGCCGCCCAACCCCTTGAGCGCGATGATCTTCCCCTCGCGCAGCGTCGCAGCCGCTGCCAGCAGCGCCGCATCGCCCTTGACCAGCACATTTCCCGCATGATCTCGCAAGGTAAGCTGAGGACCGCAAACGGGGCAGGCGGTTGGCTGGGCGTGAAAGCGTCGATCCAGTGGGTTTTCATATTCAGCACGGCACTGGTCGCACATGACGAAGCCACGCATGGTTGTGTTGGCGCGGTCATACGGCAGGGCGAGAATGATACTGAAGCGCGGTCCGCAGTGAGTGCAGTTCGTGAAGGGGTAGCGATAGTGGCGGTCCGCCGGATCGTAAATTTCCCGTAGGCAGTCCGTGCAGGTGGCGAGGTCGGGCGAGATCAGGGCGGTTTTCGCGCCGGAGTGATGGCTGTGACGAATCTCGAAAGCGCTTTCGCCAAGCGCGGGTACAGCCTGCCAGTCAAGATGATGAATGGCTGCCTGCGCTGGGAGTTCCTGCCTCAGACGGGCGAGGAACGTATCGAGACGGAGTGGCGACCCTTCAACCTCGATCAACACACCCTGTGGTGAATTTGTTACCCATCCCCCTAAGC
Organism: Aggregatilineales bacterium; assembly: GCA_038214955.1. Taxonomy (GTDB): domain Bacteria; phylum Chloroflexota; class Anaerolineae; order Aggregatilineales; family Phototrophicaceae; genus Flexifilum. The sequence continues at coordinate 19,304 of JBBQRJ010000004.1, forward strand.
CCAATTCACGGGCAAGTCGGTAGACAAAGGGGCGGAAACCCACCCCTTGCACGACCCCCTGCACCGTGACGCGCCGCCGCTCCATCTCTGCTCAATCCGTCTCTGTGATGATCTCCACCAGTTCAAGATCGTGCGCTTCGTCCATCTCGTGAACATGCCCGCACTTCGGGCAGATGAACATATGCCCTTCCAGATCGTCGCTGGTGATCACCTGTTGGTAGCCACACGAGCAGATGTAATCGAGGTTCACAGTGTCGATTTCCAGCACCGCGCCTTCAAGCGGTGTTCCCAGCGTGGTCGATTGAAACGCCTGACGCAGCGCATCTTCCGAAAAGGCGCTCCCGCGCCGGAAATGCACGCTGCTCACTCGCTCAACTTTAGACAAGCGAAGCTGCGGCAGCACCCCGCTGACAATCCCTTCGACAATTCCGAACTCATGCATGGTCGTTCTCCTCGTAAACGTGAACTTTCGCGCTCGATTCGATGATTGCTTTCACCTGATCGGCGATAGTTGGCAATTTCTGTCGAAGCTGTACCGAGAGTTCACAGCCATAGTCGAAATCTGCGCCAGTAATCGAGATCAGAATGCCTCTCGGCGCTTTCCCGTAAAGCTCCCACGCTGCCGAGAGAAGGGTTGCTGGCGATACATGGTGCGTTAGTGAGCCAATGCTCGCTTCAGGCGCGACTATTTGGTGAATCACTTCCCCCGGAGAGCTTCCGATTTGAGCGTCAATGAATACAACGATCTCTGCGCGGCTGATCAAACTCACCAGTTCCGGCACAAGTTGATAGGTGATATGCACCTGAAGCCTTGTGTACTGCAAAAGCTGCTGCATGGCTTGTGCCACATGCTGACCGATTGAATCGTCACTACGCAGTGGATTGCCATAACCGATGATGAGGATCATCGCTTTATCTCGTCAATCAGTTCGCCACTCGGCGCGACGAGTTGGACTTGCAGAGGCATTTGCCCAATCGCATGTGTGGAGCAGCTTAAGCAGGGGTCAAAGGCGCGAATTACGGCTTCAACCCGGTTAAGCATCCCTTCGGTCAGTCGTGCGCCATGCACGAAGCGCTTGGCGACTTCCAGCACATTTTTATCCATTGCATAGTTGTTGTGTCCCGTAGCGATGATCAGATTCGCCCGCGTGATCAAACCGTTCTCGTCAATCTGATAGTGGTGGATCAAGGTACCACGCGGCGCTTCGCTCACCCCCACGCCGTGATCGCTGTTCGGCTGGGCATGGGCGCGTACCCGGTCGCTAAGGATGTCCGGCGTGTGCAGTAGCTGCTCGATCTTCTCAAAGCAGTAGAGGATTTCGATCAGCCGGGCATAGTGATAGTGGAAGGAGCTTTGCGGGTGATCCAGCTTGCGAAACTCCTCCAACGCTTCGTCGGCGCACGGCGTGCCGCAGGACTTGACAATATTGAGGCGTGCCAGCGGTCCAACGCGGTACACGCCTGCCGGGTAGCCAAGCGGCTTATAAACTGGAGACTTGAGGTATGTCCAGGGTTCGACCTGCTCAGTGATGAACTGCTCGTAGTCTTCGGGATTCAGTCTGTCGGCGACGGCGGTCCCGTCTGCATCTTGTAGACGCAGGAAGCCATCGTACATTTCAAGCTCATCGCGCTCATTGGTCAAACCCATGAACATGGTTCGCACCACGCCGAACGCCTGTATTTCTTCCCGGTAGTTGCTCATAACGCTTCGGTACCAGTACAGTGTCCGCAGCGCGATCTCGAAGCCGTCGTGCGACATCGCTAATATCTGGTCGCGTTTCTCGCTGGTCAGCGGCTCACTCACGCCGCCGGGTACAACCCACGCCGGATGAATCCGCTTCCCACCCAACAATTCAATGATCTGCTGCCCAATCTGCCGCAGGCGAATCCCGTCGCGGGCAAGCTGCGGCTGTGCCTGTGCAACGCCGAATAGATTGCGCTGTACGGGATCAGCATCCATTCCAAGCAGCAAATCGGGTGACGAGAGGTAGAAGAAACTAAGCGCATGTGATTGAGCGATCTGAGCAAGGTTGAGGATGCGCCGCAGGTTTTGTGCTGTCGGGGGGATATGCACCGCCAGCAGCGCGTCGCAGGCTTTGGCGGAGGCGACTAAATGGCTGACCGGGCAGATGCCGCAGATCCGCGACATGAGCGCAGGCATCTCGTGGAACGGTCGTCCCTCGCAGAATTTTTCAAAGCCGCGAAGCTGTGTGACGTGAAAATGCGCGTCTTCCACCTCGCCCGCGTCGTTGAGCTGGATAGTAATCTTGGCATGACCTTCTATGCGGGTCACGGGATCGATGACAATACGCTCGCCCATGAGTTAGCTCCTTCAATTCGCCCCTACCGATTCAGACATCCCGTGACGTTCAGCGCGCTCTTTAATTCCCAACAGCATCTTGCGCTCCATGACAAAGCTCATCGGCTCGATCAACAGCGGTCCCATCCACAACTTATTGGCGAGTTCGGGGCTGTAGTCGTTGCGACTGCGGGAAATCAGCCGGGTAGTAGTTGCGTCGATGGCGTCCAGATACCACAGCCACGTCATGTTGATGTAAGAGCGCACGCCGTCCTCCCGGTTATCGTTGTGAACGAGGATGTAATGTTCCAATTCCACGTCGACAACCTTCATCCCCGGAGACTTAGGGTGAATTTTGATCTCGTCACCCGACTTCAACTCTTGATACTTTGGGATGATTTGTTCGGCGTTGTGGATGTTGCAGCCCGCCAGATTTTCCAGCACTTCATAGCTGTACAAGCCGCCGCGCCCCGCGCCGATCTGTACCAACCAGCACCAGACTTCTGAGGCGGGCGCGTAGATCATGAGCGCGTGAGTGAACTCCCATTTAGGGTAAGACACGAGGTCGTCACCCGGCAGTTCACGCTCTGATTGGTAATCGGAAGCGCCCCAATACGCTCGGTACGAGCGCAGAAACGGTGTCAGCAGGTGAAACGCGATCAGTGCTGCGCCTTCAATACTTTCAGGCAGTGAACTGCCATTGTGCGACATGCTTACGCTCCAAACCGCGTCTTGTTGGACAAATCAGGCTGCCGCCCCGCCAGTAATTCACTAAGTACGAAAAAAATAGTATCGGCGGAGGGGGGGCAGCCGGGTACAAATACATCCACCTTCACGACCGAATGCACGGGGCGCACGACCGCAAGCAAGCGGGGAACGTCGCTGCCGGGAAGCTGAGGATTCAATAATTGAGGATCAAGGTAAGCACGCCGCAATACCGATTCAGCGCCTACGGAATTACGCAGCGACGGCACATTCCCTGTAACGGCGCAGTCTCCCAGCGACACCAGCGTGTGCGTGTGTTCACGAATCAGACGGATTTTTTCCAAGTCGTGTTCGCTGCTGACCGAGCCTTCCACCAGCGCGATGTCCACTTCGTCAGGGAAGTCTTTGCGATCAACCAGTGGGCTGTACACGAGATCGACCAGTTCGGTCAGCTCAAGCAGCCGCTCATCAATATCAAGGAAAGACATATGGCAGCCGGAGCAGCCATCCAGCCAGACTGTTGCCAGTCGTTTTCGGGTCATTTGTCATCCTCCCGCATTTCCGCCAGCGTCACCAGAAAGCCTTTGTGCTTGGTCATTTCGCCTACTGCCTTGCCCTTGATGAACAGCGCCCCGGTTGGGCAGACTTGCACGCACTTGCCACAGCTTGTGCAGCTTACCGAGCTGCCCCAGGGTTGATGCAGGTCGGTGATCACGCACGACTTAGAGCCGCGTCCCATCACGTCCCAGGTATGCGCGCCTTCCACTTCGGCGCAAACGCGGACGCAGCGCGTGCAGAGGACGCAGCGATTGTGGTCGATGGCGAAGCGCTCGTGCGAGGCATCGACACAGCGTCGCGGGTTCATATAAGGCAGGCTGATGTGATCCACGCCGAGCGATACCGCCAAGTTTTGCAGTTCGCAGTGCCCATTTGCCACGCACACCGAGCAGATGTGATTGCCTTCCGCGAACAGCATCTCTATCGTCATGCGGCGGTATTTCCGCAAGCGTTCGGAATTGGTGTAAATTTCCATACCTTCAGTAATCCGCGTCGTGCAAGCGGGCAGCAGCTTGGAGATACCCTTCACTTCCACCAAGCACAGGCGGCACGCGCCGATATTCGACAGTCCATCAATCTGGCACAGCGTCGGAATGGGAGTGTTATTCTCGCGGGCGACTTCTAAAATCGTTTCGTCTTCGCGCCCGGTGACTTCCTGATCGTTAATCTTGAGGGTGAGGACGCGCGTCATAGGCTCACCGCCTCTCGGTGCAGCGTACAAACCCCTGCCGGACACGTTTTATCGACGATGTGCGCTAGGTATTCGTCGCGGAAGTAGCGCAGAGTGCTTTTAACCGGGTTCGGCGCAGCCTGCCCTAGTCCGCATAGGCTGGTATGCTGCACCATGTCGCACAGGTCTTCGAGCAGCGTCAGATCATCGAGCGTGCCTTCGCCGCGTGTGATCTTGTCAAGCAGTCGGTACATCTGCGCCGTCCCTACGCGGCAAGGGATACATTTGCCGCACGATTCGGTCATGCAGAATTCCATGAAGTACTTGGCGACATCGACCATACACGACGTTTCGTCCATGACGATCATGCCGCCCGACCCCATGATCGAGCCGACCTGTGCCAGCGACGCATAATCGACCGGGATGTCGAGGTGCTGCTCCGGGATGCATCCGCCCGACGGTCCACCCGTCTGGACGGCTTTGAAACGCTTGCCGCCGGGGATGCCGCCGCCAATCTCGAAGATGATTTCACGCAATGTAATGCCCATCGGCACTTCGATCAACCCGGTGTGCTTGATCTGTCCAGAAAGCGCAAAGACTTTCGTGCCTTTGCTGCGCTCGGTGCCAATGCTGGCGAACCACTCGCTGCCTTCCCGCAGAATCGGCACAACGTTAGCAAACGTCTCGACGTTGTTGATCAGCGTGGGAAAGCCCCACAGCCCCGATTCGGCGGGATACGGCGGACGGGGGCGAGGTGTACCGCGCTTGCCTTCAATCGATGCCATCAGCGCCGTCTCTTCGCCACACACGAACGCGCCCGCACCCAGCCGAACATCTAGCTTCAGGCTGAAATTCGTGCCGCAAAGGTCATTGCCCAATAGTCCGTACTTTTCGGCTTGCCGCAGCGCATGGCGAAGTCGTTTGACTGCCAGCGGGTATTCGGCGCGGACGTAGATAAAGCCTTCGTCCGCGCCGATCCCGTAGGCAGCGATCAGGATGCCTTCGATGACGCGGTATGGGTAGTCTTCCATGACGCTGCGATCCATAAATGCGCCGGGATCGCCTTCGTCGCCATTACAGATAATAAACTTGTGCCGCCCTGCCGCTTTGGCAACCGTCGCCCACTTTAGCCCGGTGGAATAGCCCGCGCCGCCGCGTCCGCCTAGTCCGCTGCGGCGCACCACTTCGATTACATTGCTTGGCTGCATTTGCGTAAGCGTGTTGATAAAGGTCGCAAAGCCACCTGCGGCGATGTAATCCTCAATCTCCTCCGGGTCGAGCATCCCGTTATATTCCAGCACCACGCGCTTCTGCCGAGCGAAGAACGGTGCATCAGTGTCGCAGCGCAACCGCTCGACAGGTGCTTCGTTCAGGCTGGCGAGAATCGGCTCAGCATCGTCCGGTTTTACACCCTGATACAGGATATGCTCCGGCTCAACCGTCACCATCGGTCCGGCGGCGCACAACCCGCGACAGCCGCCCGCGCTGATAGCGCAGCGCTTTGTCAGACCGCGCCCTTTTATTTCGGTGTTCAGCCGATCAATGATCTGCTCACTTTGCGAGGCATGGCAAGCCGTCCCGGTACAAACGACGATCCGGTTCTCGAACTGCGCCTGCTGCTCGCGCCGCTTGACGGCAATGTCGTGGAGTTCTTCAGGATTCATATGCCAGCCATTCCTTCACCCGCCGCGCCGCCTCATCGGGCAGCACCTGCCCGGTAATTTCCTCGTCGAAGATAACCGCCGGAGCTAAGCCGCATGTGCCTAGACACCGTGCGACCACTAGCGAAACCTGTTTATCTGGGGTCGTTTCCCCTCTGTGGATACCCGTCGCTTGTTCAAGCGCGGCGAGGATTTGCTGTCCGCCTTTGATGTAACAGGCTGTCCCAAGGCAGACCACACAGCTATGCGCGCCCTGTGGCTTCAGCGTGAACAGGTTGTAAAACGTGGCAACGCCGTAAACGCGGCTAAGTGGAATGTGCAGGCTTTGCGCTACATAATGCAGTGACGCTTCATCAAGGTAGCCGAACGCAGCTTGTACGCTGTGGAGCGTTTCAATCAGCGCATGTGGCGAATACCCTTGACGGCGCATAGTCGTCTGAATGATTCGCCAGCGCTTATCCTCGGAGGGTGGAGCAGTGACAACCGACATAGCAGCTTGCATAGCTACATCCTTTGATCCTCTATTGTCGTGAGACGCAGCCTCACGCCGGAACGAGTACCTCAGCGATTCCCTTTGCCCAATTCCGAATCATGTCCCAATCACGCGAATCGCCTGTGTTCGCTTTGACAAACTTGATAGCAGCTTTCTCGAAGATATTCAGCCAGTCACGTTCCAGCTTGCCGTGAAACAGCATGATATCGTGCGGCTTGATACGGTCAGCGTAGGGCTGAAGCACTTCGGGGAACATCCAGCCTTTCATCAAGGTCTTGGGATCGCCCTCCCCGATGGGACCGCTGGAGAACAGCCAGACGGATCGCTGCGCTAACGCCTGTTCGTGCTTCTTCAGAAAATCAGCCGCTTCATCGCGCCACTGTCCCATATAGACCGCGCTACCTAGCACGACGACCTCATACGGCGTGATGTCCGTCACATCCTCGACGCGCTCAAGATCGACACGAAGTTGAGGGAATTTCTTTAGTTCCTCAGCGATTGCTAGGGAAATCTCCGCTGTGGAATAGTGCTTCGTAGCATATGTTAACAAAACACGAGTCATTATAAACCTCCTGTACTAAGTTCTCAGTGATTCATCCGTCCGGCTGTTAAGCGCGAACGAAGAAAGTCATATTAATTCCAGACTAAATGGGCAGCCGAGGATCAAAGTACTCAATAGCCGCTTGCTGTGACAGCACAAACAGAGCGTAGATCCCCATCACAGTTCCGAAAGGAAAATTCACGAGACCCGGCACAGCAATAATGATCGCCAGCAGGCGTGCCCACGTCTGGCGTGTGAGCAAATCATATCCTGCAACCAGTCCGGGCAGCGCCAGAAGCACCATCAACAATCCAAAAAACGTTCCGAGTACGCTGAAAACTGTCGTTGCATCTGCGTCGTGGGAGATTACGCCCAATGTCGGGAATAAGAAAAATCCAAATGCAGTGAGCAGCAGGAAAAAAGCATGTCCGAGGATGTAAAGCCAACCCAGTACAGAGATGTGCATGGGTAGATCGCGTCTATCTATTGTGTTCATGTTCAACTTCTTAAAAAACGTATCTTTATACTCCTTTCAAACATAGTCTTCATTGCTTTATCGGATTAGTAACCTTTGTCACAACAACAACATGACACCTCTCACCAACCCATCGGCTCACTAAATCTGAAAATTGTGAATGTAAGATAGATCAACATCCTCTCACACGGCAGGTGGTCGATTATGCCGATATACAGGTTACGGGTTTACTTTTGTGGAGGATTATACGCCGCGAAATGCGACCTCATATTTTAACCTGAACGCACCCCGCCCGTGCGATGAATTTTAAAATTCATCGCACGGGCAATCGTTAGCTACAAGCTGTACAAATCGGTGAATTTGTCTGTCAGGTAGGCGATATACGGCTCAACGGTGAGGTCATGCCCCGTACTGCGTACCAGCAGTTCACTCGCAGAATACGCCCGTCCGTGACGGTAAATGTTCTCGGTCAACCAGCCCAACAGCGGTTGATAGTTCCCGTTTGCCAGCGATTGATCGAGTCCAGCGGTATCACGGTGAGCCGCCTGTAAAAACTGTGCCGACATCACATTGCCGACGGTATAACCGGGGAATGACCCGAACCCGCCGCCCGACCAGTGAATGTCTTGCAGCACGCCAAGCGAGTCGTTGGGCGGCGTCACGCCGAGATACTCTTGCATTTTGGTGTTCCACACTTCCGGCAAATCTTTGACCTGAATGCTGCCGTCGAGCAAACCGAGTTCGATTTCTACGCGGAGCATGATGTGTAAATTATACGTCACCTCGTCCGCCTCGACACGGATCAAGCTGGGGCGCACGCGGTTGACCGAACGATAGAGCAGGTCAGGGTCAGCGCCCGCCATTTGATCGGGGAAAATTTCGCGCAAGCGGTCAAAATGCACCTGCCAGAACTCACGACTGCGCCCGATCTGGTTTTCCCACAGGCGCGATTGTGACTCGTGTGCGCCGTAGCTCGTGCCGCCTACCGGATACTTGCCGAGAAAGTCAATCGAGAGCGCGGTACGGGTCAGCACCGGATCAACACCCTGTTCATACAGCGCATGACCGGTTTCGTGCAGCGTGCCATACAACGCCATCGGCAGATATTTCGTGTTATAGCGGGTGGTGATGCGAACATCCTGCCGCGTGAACGAAATTTCAAACGGATGCGGCGCAATATCCAACCGTCCGCGATTCAGGTCATAGCCGAACTGCTGCGCGATTTCTAACCCGAACGCCTTCTGCTTTTCTACGGGATAATCTTGCTGCCACAAATCGCGCTCTAGCGGCTTATCATGGGCGACAATCCGGCTCAAGAGGGGGAGCAAACCCGCTTTCAGCGACTCGAACAGGGTGCGAAGTTTCGCCGCCGTCATGCTCGGCTCGTATTCAAACACCAGCGCGTCAAAGGGGTGATCTTGATAGCCTACCGCGTCGGCTTGCCGCTTGGCTAAATCAAGCTGTTTTTGCAGATACGGGGCAAAACTGGCGAAATCGTTGTTCTTCTTGGCTTCCGCCCACACGCCTTCAGACACGGGTTCGAGCGCGGCTTTGTCGCCTATTAAATCGAGCGGAAGCCGCTGAAGGATGTCGTAGTACAGGCGCGTTTGTTCGAGCGCCCGCACGGGATACGAGTCGGGGTCTGACCCCGCAATTTCAGCTTGCGCCGCATCGAGCAGACGCGCCGTTTTCTCGCTGATGAAATGCTCTTGCGCCAACCGGGAGAGAGTCGCCAATTGGTAGCCGCGTGTTTCTGCGCCGCCGGAGGGCATTTGCGTGCGTGCATCCCACTTGAGGATCGAAATCGAATTGAGGATGTCGCTCAACTCGGCAATGTGGTTTTGAAAGTCCTGATACGCTGTCATGCTGAACCCCTTTTTAGTTAAAAGTTAAAAGTGATTTGTCCGTAATCTCAGGTCAATAACTCACCTTACGCAGGGTGTCAGTTTGACCCCCACCCCGCTCGCTGCGCTCGCCTCCCTCCCCCGATTTCAGGGGAGGGCGCAAACAGGAGTCTGCTTGCTCCCCTCCTCGAATTCGGGGAGGGGTCAGAAATAACGATCTGCGTAAGGTGAGTTACACAGAATTGGCTACGTTCTGTTTTCTTTCACTTTTGACTTTCAACTTTTAACTGCTTCTGTTAATCCATTGCCTGTGACGCATAGGTCGGCTGAATCACGTTTTTGATGTGGTTCGGGTCACGCACAAGAAAGAGCAGTACCACCGCCGCCAGCAACGCCCCGACTATTGCTAGAAGGAATGTCCAGCTAATGCCTACCGAGTCCGCGAGCAGACCGCCCACGACCGGTACAAGCAGTGCAACGGGCGCAACCGCTGTACTTGCCAAGCCGATATAATAGGGGCGTTCGCTTTCAGGGGAAAACTCTACCGTCAGAGCCATTGGCGTTGCCCATAAAGCCCCGTTCGCCATTCCAAGCAGCGCAAAAACCAGATAGAACCACCCGCCGGACGGCGCGATCAATGCGATGAATGCGCTGCTGCCTGCTAAACACATGCCAAGCGCAAACGCAAGGCGATGACTGGTGCGATCTCCAAACCAGCCGAAAAGGGGCGTTGCCAGCGTGATCGCTAACCCCATGACTCCCGCCATAAATCCCAGAGTCGCTTCTTCTAAACCAAATTGACGTTGAGAATGGATTGTGTAAAATGCTGCGCCAACCGTCGCCACTTGCCCGATCATACGCGCCACAATGAACCAGCGAAAATTCGGGTTCTGGCGCAAAATCAACCGTAGTTTGCGGATAAACTCGCCCCACGACAGCCTTGATTCTTTCGGGGGTTCGATGGCTGGTTCGCGGGTCGTTGCCAGAAAGCCGAACGATATCATCATCGCTACACCGCAGATGAGAAAGCACAGCGTAAAGTCTAACGGTGAAGGAAGCGTTTGCAGGATAATACCTGCTAAAACTGCGCCGCCGACTCCGGTGAGGTTCGCTATGCTGGATTGCGTACCATAGAACCTGCCGCGCATTTTATCGGGGATGATTTTGGCGATCATGCTCTGCCAAGCTGTCGCTGTAAAACCAGCGCCCAACGCCTGCCAGATAACGATTACAAAAGTCAGAATTAACGCAAGTTCACGACTGAACACCCCAACTGCCAGCCATGCAACCAGCGCCAGCACAAAGTAAGGCAGCCGCTCATGGAGAGTCAGTCCTAACACTGTCGGGCGAAAGCGTGATAGCCCTGCTACGCTCTTGGCGGTTAACAACTGCGGGAAGTACCAGCCAATCGAATGGATGGCGGCGATCAATCCGATTAAAAAAGTGGAGTCCGTGAGCGTTGAAACGAATAATGGCATAATCGTGCCGAATGAAGCGAAACTTAAGCCAAGACCATAAAACCCGGCATCGGTGACATTGACAGTAAAATTGTGGCGGACGTGCTGACGTAGTTCTTCACGCAAGATTGATTAATCCCAGATACACAAAACCTGTCTATTATATCATCTCACGCCCGACCCATTGATAAGACCATGTGAACCAAGTGAGGAAACGATTTAAAGAAAACTGCTTAACGCAAAGACGCCAAGAGAAAGGTTTAAAATTTGCTTTGCGCCTTTGCGTCCTTGCGCCTTTGCGTTGAGTCTTTTCTTTCTTTTTCTTGTTACTCGACGAACTCGGTGTCCTCTGTGGTGAACATTCTTTCGCCGCCCATCATTTCCCGCTGATTGCGGAACTGTGTTTCGTACAACTGGGCATACAAACCGTTACGTTCCACCAGATCGCTGTGCGTGCCTTGCTCGACAATGCGCCCGCGATCCATCACCAGAATTTGATCTGCCGCTAGAATCGTGCTGAGGCGATGCGCGATCACGATGCTCGTGCGGTTGTGCATGATCTTTTCGAGCGCATCCTGAATCAATGCTTCTGACTGGCTATCAAGGTGACTGGTCGCCTCATCCAGCACCAGCACACGCGGGTCTTTGAGGATCACGCGGGCAAGCGCCAACCGCTGCTTTTCGCCGCCGCTTAAGCGATAACCGCGTTCCCCGACAATCGTGTTATAGCCCTCAGACAATTCCATGATGAAATTATGGATATTTGCCGCACGGCACGCCGCCTCAACTTCGGCTTGAGTCGCGTCCATTCGGGCATACAGCAGATTGGTCAAAACCGTATCGTGGAACAGGTAGGTTTCTTGCGTCACCATGCCAACCGCATTGGTGAGCGACTCCAGCGTGAGGTCGCGTAAATCGTGACCATCAAGCAGGATGCGCCCTTCCGTCGGGTCGTACAAACGCGGGATCAGGTAAGTCATGGTCGTTTTACCCGCGCCGCTAGGACCCACCAGCGCCACCAGTTGACCCGGTTTGATGCTGAACGAAATCCCTTCGAGCGCCGTATCGCGGGCTTGCGTGTGCTGTTTACCCTCTGCGACGGGCGCGGCTTTCGCGCCATTGCCGGACAGCACCGCTTTCACGTTTTCCATGCGTCCGTAGCGGTGGACTTCGCTTAAATTGCCTAAGCCGCCCGCTTCATAACGAAACATCACATTATCAAAGACCATTTCGCCGCTCACGTTTTTCAAGTCAACGGCTTTCGGTTTTTCGGCAATCTCAATCGGCAGATCGACTACTTCAAACACGCGCTCAAAGCTGACCATCGACGTAGAGAACTCCACCGGAATGTTGATCAAATACTCCAACGGTCCGTACAACTGACCGAGATACGCTGCGAACGCGACAATCGTTCCCACCGTGAACACGCCGCTTAAAACCAGATGTCCGCCCATCCAGTACACCAGCGCCGTCCCGATCACGCCGACGCCGCCCATGATCGCCCAGAATTGACTGCCCATCACAGCACGGGTGATTCCAATGTCACGCACGCGCCCCGCTCGATTCTCGAACCGCTGCGTTTCGACATTTGCCCGCCCGAACAGCTTGATCAGCAGCGCCCCGCTGATATTCAGCGTTTCGTTCATCATGGCGTTCATTTCCGCGTTGATGTCCATCGCTTCACGGGCAATATCGCGCAGCTTGCGCCCGATCATCCGTCCGGCGAAGATGAACAGCGGGAACACCGCCAAGCCGATCAACGTCAGCCGCCATTCCAGCGCCAGCATCACGATCAGCGTGGCGATCACGGTGACGACGTTGGTCACAATCCCGACAATCGTATTGCTGATCGCGTTTTGCGCGTTCACCACATCGTTGTTCAAGCGGCTCATTAGCTCGCCCGATTTGGTATTGGTGAAGAAGCGCAGCGACATGCGCTGTAAGTGCGCGAACAACCCGCGCCGCAGGTCATAGATCACGCCTTCACCCACATGAGAATTCATGCGCCGAATGACAATCCCGATTGCGCTGTCCAGCACAGGGATCAACAGCAGCGCCAGCGCCAGCACATTCAGCCGCCCAACATCACCACTGGGCAGCGTTCGGTCAATCAAATCGCGGAAGATCAACGGGGTGAGCAATCCTAGCGCACTGGTGATCAAAATCAGCACCAGCGTAATTGAGATCTCTCGTTTGTACGGCGCGGCATATGCCAGCACGCGCTTAATCAAGCCCCATGTAATCTTGGCGGGCTTATCATCATCAGAACCGGGGTAAGCGTAACGCCACATTCCTCTTTGCCTCATGTTTTAAACATCGTCTTCCACTATATGCGATTATTGACTCTCCGTGAACTGAACGAACGGGCAGGGATGCGTTTTTTGCATCTTTTTACAAGCCTCACCCCAAGAACCTAACGGTTCTTTGCCCCTCTCCCTTGGGAGAGGGGCGGTTGAGCGAAGCGAAACGGGGTGAGGCTTTTTTGGGAGGCTTCTTGTCGGGGGATGAAGCTAGGCGCGTTCCCGCTCCATGATTTCATACGCTTCGGCTTCGCTGTCGGCAAAATGAAACACCTGATTTTTGCCCATTGAACGGGTGATGCGGCGGTAGCCATCGTAAGCCGTTCGTACCAACCCGTTCGCTCCAACCACCACTTTAACGCCTTCGTTGCGATGTGATTCCGGCGTGGCGACATGGCGGGTTTGCCCTAGCAGGCTGAGAGGATTGATCGCAAAACTACCGTTCCGTAAGTCGATGAAGAAATCGACTTTGTGATCAACGGTGTCCATCAAACTGATCGTTTGCGCCAGCGCCTTCTGCAAATCGTCCCACGTCCAACGCCCGTTAACCGTGCAGCGAATGATCGCGTGTTTCTCATCTTGCCATCCTACCTGAATCGCCATGGGTTACATGCCTCCGCTCATATCGTCTGTGCTGCCCGTGATCGTGAAACTGATCGGGGAT